>JAEYZJ010000224.1 GCA_023430705.1 Pseudomonadota bacterium
ATGCCGGAGACGGTGACGTTGAGCGCCACGGCCATGCCGCCGGTCATCCCGGCGAGGGCGCCGCGCAGCGTCTCGGCCTCGAACGAGGAGAGCCCGGAAATGGGGATCAGCATCAGGATGAAGCCGATGGCCGTGCCGAGCAGCGCGAGGCGGAGCAGCCCTTCGGAAACGAAGAGGCCGAGCTTTTCGCGGTGTCGCAGCCGGTCGGCGACATTGCGCAGCAGCAGGGTCTGGTCGAGCCGGCCGCCCTGTGGGCCGAGTTGTGCTTTCCGCAGCAGGTTGGCCGCATGCGTCGCGAGGATGCCGGGTTCGAGCACGGTGCCGGCGCCGGTCAGCACGCGATCGCCGGCGAGCCGGAAGCCCGTGGCGCTCTCGGCCTCGATCGCGGCGCGGGCCTTGCGGGCGGCGACCAGCTCGCGGCTGATCTCGAACGCCTGGTAGAGCGCATGCAGCGAGGTCAGCGCGAAGAGCGCGAGGATGAGCAGCGAGATGCGGGTGTGGTCGGCCTCCAGCACGCTCTCGAGCAGGCCCATCCGCCACAGGGTGAGCATCGCCAGGGCCACCAGCACCATCACGACGAGCCAGCGGAGCACGGGCGCGTAATCGCGAATCTCCCGGGGCGATCCGATGATCGCCGACTTCACGTCATCCAAGGCCGAAATACTCCATCCTCCGGGTGCGCCGCGCCGGCGGACCCGTCCAGGCAACCGCTAGCATGCGGGGGCAATCGCCCTTGCCTATGCATGGCATTGGAAATGCCAAACGCGGCGGGCCGGAGCGCGACAAAGTGACGATTGCGGCGCGCCGAACGAGGGCCCACGCTAGGCGCGGGCAAGTCGAGGCAGGCACGAAGTCATGGCGTGGCAGGAACATGGATACCGGCGGCTGATCGATGCCGAGACGCACGCGCGGCCGGTGCTGCCGATGCGGCCGCCCGTCCGTATCCGGCGGCTCGCCTTCATGAGCGCCGATGACGGTTCGGACCTCAGGGACCTGCACAGGCAGATGGCGATCGTCGCCGGGGTCCCGTCGCAGGGCCCGGCCTGGGCGCGGCAGCTCGATTTCGAGCGCGACGGGCGGCAGGTGACCTGGGAACTGCACAACGAGTTCGCGACCATCACCTGGAGCGGACCGGCGGACGACTGGGACGCCCGGCCCGAAGGGATCGGGCTGGAGCTGCACGAGCGGCTGCTCCTCGTCTTTGCGACCCGCATCGACGTCATCGGCACCCCGGCGATCTCGGAGAAGGCGCTGTCGGGCTTCAACCCGCTCAGCCTCTGCTACTCGTCGATCTTCGACGGCGGGGCCGAGGCGGCCACCGATTTCCACCTCGACGAGGATGGGTTCACCCGCTTCGAGGTGGCGGCGGCGCGCAGTGGCGAGCTGAGGATCGGCGTGATCGTGCGGCGGCTGCTCGAGATCGAGACCTACCGCATCATGGCGCTGATCGGGCTGCCGCTGGCGCGGGAGATGGGCGGGCAGGTTTCTGAATACGAGCAGCGGCTGGCGCAGATCATGCACAAGGCGGGCGGGGACGACTCGGCCGAGACGCACAACGCCGCGCTCGAGGCGCTGCACCGGCTGTCGGGCGAGATCGGCCGCACGGTCGAGCAGACCAGCTTCCGCTTCGCCGCATCGCAGGCCTATGGCGAGGTGCTGGCCGAGCGGCTGGCGCGGCTCAGGGAGCAGGCCATCGGCGAGTTCACCACGATCGAGCGGTTCATCAACAACCGGGCCCAGCCGGCGCTCGCCACCTGCCGGGCGACCGAGAAGCGGCTGACGGCGCTTACCGAGAAGGTACAGCGGGCCATCGAGCTGCTCGATGCGCGAATCACGCTCTCGATCCAGACGCAGAATCGCGCGGTACTCGACGGCATCTCGCAGACCGGGCGCAGCCAGTACCGCCTGCAGCTCACCGTCGAGGGCCTGTCGATCATCGCCATTTCCTATTATGCGCTGGGAATCCTCGGCTACGTGTTCGAGGGCCTGCACGAGGTGCTGCCCTTCACCAAGGGCGAGATGACGGCGATCGCCGCCCCGGTGGTGATCCTCCTCGTCTTCTTCGGTATCAGGCGCATCCGAAGGCAGGCGCACTGATACGCAATATTGGCGAATTCGGGCGCGGAGCATGCCATAGCCCGCGCTGGAGAGGTGTGCGCGCGCACCATGGACAGACCGGCGCTTGCGGGCGCCAGCCGCCCGGCAACGGGCGACGAACCGGAGATGAGTGAATGAAAGTCCTGGCCCTGGGCCTCGTGTTTTCCGCCCTTCTCGCGGCCCCGGCCTTCGCCCAGGGCGATGCCGCGGCAGGCGAAAAGGTCTTCAAGAAGTGCGCCTCGTGCCACGCCGTGGGCGAGGGCGCCAAGAACAAGGTGGGCCCCGAGCTCAACAACCTGACGGGCCGCATCGCCGGCTCGCTTCCCGACTTCAAGTATTCCAAGCCGATGATCGAGGCCGGGGCCGGCGGGCTGGTCTGGACTGCCGAGACGCTGCACGAGTTCCTCACCAAGCCCAAGGACTTCGTGAAGGGCACCAAGATGAGCTTTCCGGGCCTCAAGGACCAGGGCGACATCGACAATCTCGTCGCCTATCTCGACACTTTCGCGACGGCGCCGGCCGAGTAGGGGGGGCAACCGTTTCCTGCAGCCGCCCTTTCCCGCAACGGAGGGGGCGGTTTTCTTTTGGGCCGAATCGTGGCGAAGAAGCCCGGCGCGGCGGGGGCACTACGACTTTGTTCCGATACGCGGCCCCAGCTGAATGGTGCGACATACCGTCAGGCTGGCGAATACGGGCTATTGCGGAGGCTGGGAGCAGGGGCGGCGCATGGACATCACCCTCAAGCAGATGCAGATCTTCCGCGCGGTCGTCATCGCGGGGTCGATCACCAAGGCCTCGCGGCGCGTCGGGCTCAGCCAGCCTTCGATCAGCCAGCAGCTGGCCAAGCTCGAGGAGCGCCTCGGCGCGCAGCTGATCAACCGCAACCGCACCGGTTCGGTCAGCCTCACGCCTTCGGGCGAATACTGGTTCAAGTTCTCCGACGATGTGCTGCGCCGCTTCGACCAGGCGATCGACGAGCATGAGAAGCGCTATGTCGACAGCCGGGTGTTCCTGCGCATTGGCCTCTCGCCGACGCTGCGCGGACGGTTTCTCTCGGCGGCGGCGCGAATCGCCAGCGAGGAACAGGGCTTTGCAAAGTTCGAGGTGACCTACGCCACGACCAGCAGCGAGCTGGTCGAGCAACTGCGGCTGCACCAGCTCAACTGCGTGATCGTCAACGACGATGCCCTCGCCGAGGACCGCTCGAGCTTTTCGACCGCAGTGCTGTTCAAGGATCCGATGACGCTGATCGTGCCGGCCGAAGTGCCCGAGGGGGCGCTGGAGAAAGCGCTGGGCAAGGGCGTGAAGCCGGCCCAGCTGCATGGCGCGTTCTCGCGCTATGTCGAGATCAGCGCCAACGTGCCAATGCGGCCGGTGTCGGATGCCTGGTACCGCTCGAGCCTGCCCTATGCGACGCCGACCTTCACCGCCATGACCTATGTGGCGTCGGCCGACATCGTCGCCGAGGGGCTGGCCACGGCGCACGTGCCGCTGTCGCTGGTGCCGAGCCTACCCGGTTCGGTGCGCAGCCGCCTGCGGGTCTACACGCTGCCCGGCATGGACCGGGCGATCGTCCTCGCCATGCCCAAGCACCTGATGACGCTGCCGGGCTATGCCAACATCTTCCGCCGGCTGACGGACTTCTGCCGCAACGAGTACAGCCAGAACGTGCCGCGCGAGAGCGTGCTGGAGCTGCCCCACATCGATCGGCCGCGGCCCGAGCGCGAGGCCAGTCCGTTGCGCCTCGCCGAGGTACAACAGAATTTCCAATAATTGAGATTGGCAATCTCCCCATCCGAAGGGGCCTAGGCTGGCGTCAGTGCCATCCAATGGTCCCGAAATGAGGGGGGAGAAGAATGGGTCTCAAACACCTGATGTCCGCCATGCTGGCGGGCAGCATGCTCATGCTGCCGGGCGTCGCGCTCGCGGCTGACGTGACGGCGGAGCGACTTGCTGCCGCAGGCAGCGAATCGGAAGCGGCCAACTGGCTTTCGGTTCATCGCGACTACAGCGCAAGCCGCCACTCTCCGCTCAGCCAGATCAGTGCCGAGAACGTCTCCGGCCTCAAGCTCGCCTTCGCCGTGCCGCTCGGCGGTTCCGAGCCGGCCGGCTTCGGCGTCGGCTCCATGGAAGGCACGCCGCTCGCCAAGGACGGCTTCCTCTACATCTCCGATCCGTGGGGCACGCCCTACAAGATCGATGCGACGGACGGAAAGTCGGGCAAGTTCGCCTGGATCGGCGACACCGGCATCGACAAGGACCCGAGCCGCGGCATCCTGCTCGCCTCGCGCGGCCTGGCGCTGGTCGACAACCTCGTGATCACCGCCCTCAACGACGGCCGCGTCATGGCTTTCGACGACGAGACCGGCGACGTGGTGTGGGACCAGCAGGTCGGCACCGAGCCCGGCGAGGGCTTCACCAATGCTCCGCTCGTGGTCAAGGACATGGTGCTGGTGGGCCAGTCCTACGGCGACTGGGCGACCCGCGGCTGGGTCGCGGCGCTCGACGCCAAGACCGGCGAGGAGCGTTGGCGCTTCAACACCATTCCCGAACCCGGCCAGCCCGGTTCGGAGACCTGGAAGTGCGAGGAAGCCGGCAACCCCGACTGCTGGAAGACCGGCGGCGGCGCGACCTGGGTCACGGGTTCGTACGATCCGGCGACCAACACCACCTACTGGGGCACGGGCAACCCGGTGCCGATGTTCGACCCTGAATATCGTCCGGGCGACAACCTGTTCACCAACTCCTCGGTGGCGCTCGATGCCGACACGGGCGAGCTCAAGTGGTACTTCCAGTACACGCCGGGCGACTACATGGACTATGACGAGGTCGGCGCCCAGCTGCTTGTCGACACCAAGGTCGACGGCGAAGACCGCAAGGTGCTGGCCCACTTCGGCCGCAACGGCTTCTTCTACACGCTCGACCGCTCAAACGGCTCGTTCATCGCCGCCAACCCGTATGTGAAGCAGCTCAACTGGACCAAGGGAATCGACCCCAAGACCGGCCTGCCGGTCGAGTACGACGCGTCCAGGTCACTGCAGGAATATGCCAATGGCGCGCTGCGCCGCGGTGGCGAGAACGTGCTCACCTGCCCGCACATCCAGGGCGGCATGAACTTCTGGCCGCCGGCGTTCGATCCGACCACCGCCATCGCCTACGGCGCCGGCATCGAGGGTTGCTCGGACATGTCGACCAAGGAGGAAGCACCGGGCGACAACACCACGTTCAGCGGTGGCTCGCAGGCCGGCTCGGGGGCGCTTACCGGCTCGATCTTCGCCTTCGACGTGGCGACCGGCAAGCAGATCGCCCAGGTCGACCGGCAGTACCCGAACTATGCCGGCATGCTGTCCACCCCCGACCTGGTGTGGACCGGCGAACTCGACGGCACCTTCGGCGCCTATGACGCCAAGACGCTCGAACAGAGGTGGTCGATCAACCTCGGCGGCTCGTTCACCGCGCCGGCGATCTCGTTCGAAGTCGACGGCAAGCAGTTCATCGCCATCGCTTCGGGCGGCAGTGCGCTGACCACGTTCGGCTATCCCGAGCTGGTCGGTCGCCCCGCGGCCAACGTGCTCTACGTGTTCTCGCTCTAGCGGGCGCCACGGCAAGCGAATGCGCCGGGCGGCCCAGGCCGCCCGGCCTTTGTGCCAGACAGAGGAAGCCATGATGTCCCTCCGCAAATCCCTTGCGCTGCTGCTCTTTGCCGGCGCCATCGCGGTGACTTCGGTCGCCGTTGCCGCCAATGCTCCCGCCGGGGGCGGTGCTGCGGCGAACCTGCCGGCAAATGCCGACCTCGGCAAGATCGAGGGTATCCCCGAGCTCGAAGGCGCCGACATCGTGCGCGGCAAGCGCATGTACAGTTCCAATGGCGGCAACTGCATTTCGTGCCATGGCTGGGACGGCGACGGCACGGGCAAGAACCCGCGTTCGGAAGGGGCCGCGGCGTTGCTGCGCGAGTCCGGCCTCGATGCGCAGGGCTTCATCGAGATCATCAGCTGCGGCATTCCCGGCACGCCCATGCCCTACCACGACAGCCAGGCCTACAGGGACGACCGCTGCTTCGGGCAGGTGATGGCCGATTTCGCCGAGGGCGAGGCCCCGCACAAGGGCAAGTCGATCAAGAAGGACGATATCGCCAACCTCACCGCCTACATCATGACATCGATCCAGGGGAAGCCTAAGGCCACCTTCGAGGACTGCGCGGCGTGGTTCGAGAAGTCGGCCGAAAAGGCCTGCGCCTTCATGAAGAAGTAGGCATGCGTGCCCCCGCTGCAGCACTGTGGCTCGGCCTCGTCGCGATGACGCTCCCGGCGCCGTCGCCGGTGCTGGCGCAGGCAGGGACGAACCTGACCTACGTGCCCGCCTTCACCATCTGGGACGTGAAGTTCGGCGAACCGGTGACGCAGATTCCCCTGAGCGCGGTGGCGCTCATCGCCTGCGGCACCAATGGCGGCCCGCCGTCGGTGCCGCTCGGGGATTTCGCCGAGTACGCCACGTGCCGGCCGGAAGCCTCGGGGCTGCACGAGGTGTTCTTCACCTACGATGACGAGCAGGACTACATCGCCAAGGCGCTGGAGGACGAATACCGCTTCGCGCAGGGCGGCACCTCGATCTACGCGCACCCGGTGATCTTCACGGTGCTGGTCGATGCCGGGGGCCTCGCGCGCGGCATCCGGATCGTCACCGACGAGCGGGCGAGCGAGCGAGACCGCCGCGTCGCGGTGCGGCTGAGCGAGAATCTCAAGGGCCGCTACAGCCCGTGGTCGCCCGCCTGCGAGGACCTGCCGGCGACCGACGGGCAACTGCCGGTGGGCGCGATCTTCATCCACGAGGTGTGCACCGCGGAGGACCCCGGGGGCACCACGGCGATGCGGCTCGAAGCCACGTATTTCCGCAAGAAGGGGCAGACCTCGATCAACCGGGAGACCCAGAAGGTGCAGTCGAACTACTTCCAGAGCGCCACCCGGCTCGAGGTGGTGCAGTTGCCCTACCAGCCCGACACGACGCCGGTCCGATGAGGCGGGCCATGCGCATCCTCGCGGCGCTGATGCTGGGGCTTGCCGCAACTCCCGCACTCGCGGGACCGGTCGAAGACCTGATCGCGGGGGTCCGCACCGAATGCCGCGGCTGCGACCTTGCCGGGGCAAGCTTCAAGAAGGCAGACCTCAGCGGCGTCGACCTCATGGGTGCCGACCTCAGCGGCGCGAGCTTCCATCGGGCGGTGCTGAAGGGCGCCAACCTCGCGGGCGTCAATGCCGAGGACGCGAACTTCAACCTCGCCGACCTCTCGGGCGCCGATCTCAGCGGTGGCAGGTTCAAGGGGGCGATGTTCTACGAGGCGCAGCTTTCGGCGGCGAAGGCCCGGGACGCCGACTTCAGCTTCACGCTGGCGCAGCGCTCGCGCCTCACCGGCATCGACCTCGCCGGCGCCCGGCTCGATGCCGCCCTGCTCAAGGAGGTGCGGCTCAACAATGCCGACCTGAGCGGCGCGAGCCTCGTGCGGACCAACCTCGAGCTCGCCAATATCGGGCGGACGCGGTTCGACGGCAGCGTGATCGAAGGCGCCGGCTTCGTGCAGGTGACCGGGGCGGGAGCGAGCTTTGCGGGGACCCGCATCACGCAGACCGATTTCTTCGGGGCGCGACTCGACAATGCGGTGTTCACCGGCGCCACGGCACGGGCCAACCGGTTCACGCGAGCCAAGGTCGATTTCAGCACCATCGCGCCGGAGCAACTCACCAACAACATCATGCCCGACGGGCAGGTACAGGAGACGAGGCAGTGAAGATCTTGGCGAGCGCCGCGCTGGCGGCACTGGTGCTCTCGGGCGGCGCGCTGGGCCAGGAGGTGGTGACGGGGCCGGCGAAAGTAGTCGACGGCGACATCATCATGGTAGGCAGGCAGCGTGTCATCCTCTGGGCCATCGATGCCCCCGAGAGGACCCAACGCTGCCATGTCGGCGAACTGCTGTGGGACTGCTACGCCGCGGCGAGGCAGCAACTGGGCGATCTCATCGCCACCGGGGAAACCAGCTGCACGCTGACTGCGGACCAGGCCGACCAGTTTGGCCGCCGCCACGGCACCTGCATTTCGGCCGGCAAGGATGTCGGCGGCGAGATGGTCCGCGCCGGCATGGCGCGCGCCTATGTCGCGCAGGGCGAGGACTACATCGCCGAGGAAGCGGCGGCGTGGGCGGCGCAGGTCGGCGTGTTCCAGCCTGGCGCGAAGGTCGACGATCCGTGGGAATGGCGCAAGCGCGACCCGCGCAACTACCGCTAGGACCGCCAGCGCACGGCGCGGGTCATCTCCGACTTGATTCCCCCGGCCCGTTGCGTCATTACACGCCCGACCGAAAGAGGTACCTGTAATGGATAAGTTCACGACCCTGACCGGCGTCGCCGCGCCGTTGCCGATCATCAATATCGACACGGACATGATCATTCCCAAGCAGTACCTCAAGACGATCAAGCGCACCGGGCTCGGGACCGCGCTGTTCAGCGAGATGCGCTATAACGAGGACGGCACCGAGAATCCGGATTTCGTGCTCAACAAGCCCGGCTACAGGCAGGCCAGGATCATCGTCGCCGGCGACAATTTCGGCTGCGGTTCGTCGCGCGAGCACGCGCCGTGGGCGCTGCTCGACTACGGCATCCGCTGCGTGATCTCGACCAGCTTCGCCGACATCTTCTACAACAACTGCTTCAAGAACGGCATCCTGCCGATCAAGGTGACGCCGGAACAGCTGGCGCTGCTGATGGACGATGCCGAGCGCGGCGCCAACGCCACGATCACGGTCGACCTCGAGTCCCAGACGATCCGCGGTCCCGATGGCGGCGAGATCCAGTTCGACATCGACCCGGCGCGCAAGCAGGTGCTGCTGGAAGGGCTGGACGACATCGCGGCGACCCTGAAGGCCGACCCGGCGATCACCAGCTTCGAAGGCAAGATGGCCGAGAGCCGTCCCTGGCTCTAGGCATCCGCCCAGGCGGGCGGGGGAGGAGAGGCCATGGTCATTCACATCTCGTCAGGCTCGCCGTTCGAGGCCAAGATCGGCTACGCGCGCGCCGTCATCGACGGCAACATGATCTACGTGTCGGGCACCACCGGCTACGACTACAAGACCATGCAGATGCCCGACGACGTGCGCGAGCAGGCGCGCAACGCCTTCACCACCATCGCGCATGCGATGGAAGAGGCGGGGGCCTCGATCAAGGACACCGTGCGCGTGCGCTACTACATCACCGACATGGCCCACTATGACGGGCTGGTCGAAGTCGCGGGCCAGGTCTTCGGGCAGATCCGGCCGGCGGCGACCATGGTGGTGTGCGGCCTCACCCGCCCCGAGATGAAGGTCGAGATCGAAGTGACGGCCCGCATCGGGGCCGGAGGCTCATGAGTTCCGCCCCGCGTATCGAGTTTGTCGAGGCACCCGCCCCCGAGGAGATCGGGGCGGTTGCCGGTATCCTGGGCGAGGCGGCGGAGAGCCAGCATCCGGGCGGCGACTACCGCGAGTATGGCTTCGTGCTGAAGGATGACGCGGGCGCAATCGTCGGCGGACTCACCGGGTATGTCCTCTATGGCTGGATGTTCGTGCAGTTCCTGTCGGTCGCCGAGGAACTGCGGGGGCGTGGGCTCGGCCAGGCCCTGATGGCCGATGCGGAAGCGTGGGCGCGCCAGCATGGCCTCACCGGGATGTGGCTGGATACCTTCGCGTTCCAGAGACCCGAGTTCTACCGCAAGCTCGGCTTCGTCGAATTCGGCACCATCGAGGACCATCCAAAAGGGTCCCGCAGGATATTCTTCCAGAAGCGCTTCGACGACCAATAGCCAACCCGTTCCGGGGCGGCCGTACCCCTGTGTCCTCGGCAGTGACGTATGTGACCGGCGTTATTGCCCCGCTGCGGTATCCGGTGTACCAGTTGCCGCCCCCCTAAGCACTCTGCCTAGTATCTGACCAGAAGAGGCATCATGCCCGACGACAACTTGCTCGACCGCGCCCTAACCCGCCTGGACGAGGCCGCCAGTCATCTGAAGATCGATGCCGATGTCATCGAGAAGCTGAAATACCCGCGCGAGACCACCAAGATGCGGCTGATGATCCGCATGGATGACGGCTCGCGAAAGTCATTCCTCGCCTGGCGCTGCCGCTATGACGACACGCGCGGCCCGACCAAGGGCGGTATCCGCTTCCACCCCGACTCCACCATCGAGGAGGTCGAGACCCTCGCCTTCTGGATGACCTTCAAGTGCGCGGTGATGAACCTGCCCTATGGCGGCGGCAAGGGCGCGGTGCGCGTCGATCCGCGCCTGCTGTCCAAGGCCGAACTCGAGCGCCTGTCGCGCGCCTACATGCAGGCCTTCTCGAGCGTCGTCGGTCCGGACCGCGACATCCCGGCGCCCGACGTCTACACCAACGCCATGATCATGGGCTGGATGTCGGACGAGTACAACCAGATCGTCGGGCAGGTCAGCCCGGCAGTGATCACCGGCAAGCCCCTGGCGCTCGGTGGTTCGCTCGGCCGCAACGACGCGACGGCGCGCGGCGGCTACTATCTCGTGCGCCACCTCGCCGCCGAACTCGGGCTCACGGACGGCATGCGCGTCGCCATCCAGGGCTTCGGCAATGCCGGGCAGTATTATGCCCAGCTCGCCGCGGCCGACGGCCACAAGGTCGTCGCGGTCTCGGATTCGAACGGGGCCATCCACAAGGCCGACGGGCTCGACGTGGCGCGGCTGCTCGCCGGCAAGCTCTCGGGCAAGCCGGTGCGGGCCCTGGCGGTCGATCTGGGGGCGGAAGTGATCCCTGTCGACGACCTGATCGGCGTCGACTGCGACCTGCTGGTGCCGGCAGCGCTCGAGGACATGATCACCGGCGCCAACGCCGGCTCGATCAAGGCCCGCGTCGTGCTCGAGCTCGCCAACGGGCCGATCACGCCCGATGCCGACCGCATCCTCGAGGAGAGGGGCGTCACCGTGCTCCCCGATATCCTCGCCAATGCCGGCGGCGTCACCGTCTCCTATTTCGAGTGGGTGCAGAACCGGCAGGGCTATTACTGGGATCTCGAGGAGATCCACGCGCGCCTGCTCAAGATCATGGAGCGCGAGGGACGGGCGATCTGGACCATCGCGCGGGACCGCAAGGTCAGCGTGCGCACCGCGGCCTATATCCACGCGCTCGGCCGCCTCGCGACGGCGATAGAGGCACACGGCACGCAGCCGTTCTTCACCAGCTGAGGCAAGCGGCGGGATCGATGCCCCGCCGCCGGCGTTTGGGCCTGAGGTCCAACAGTCCGGAGGCGGCCGTGCTTCGCTCCTTCCTCGTCGGGCTCATCGGCGGCATGCGCTCGATGAGCCCCCTCGCCGCGGTATCGCTGGCCGCCAGCCGGAATGCCCTTCCTGCCCGCGATGGCGCAACCCGGCTGCTCGGCCATCCGGCCGTGGTGGCCGGCACGCTGGCGCTCGCGGCCGGCGAACTCGCCGGCGACAAGTGGCCCGGGGCGCCGGACCGGATCGTGCCGGCGGGCATCGCGGCGCGGTTCGTCACCGGTGCCATCACCGGCGCGGCGCTCGCCCCGCGCGAGCAGCGGACGCTGGGCGCGGCGCTCGGGGCCGCGGGCGCCGTGCTCTCGGCCTACGTGACCTTCGCGCTCCGCATGCGGGCCATGGCGCGCTACGGGCAGACGGCGAGCGGGGTCGCCGAGGACGCGCTGGTGATCGCGGGGCTCGCCGCGGTGGTCGGCACCGCCGCGCCGCAGGTCCGGCAGCGGGCGCTGCCGCCGCCGTGAGGGGTGGACGGGGCCGGCCCGGTCCGAGCTTGCCCCGATGGCCGTAAAGACGGTATTCGGGCTGCCGACGGCTTTGCCAAGGACGACAGGGACAGATCATGGCGCAGAAACTCTTCCTCCTCCCCGGTGACGGCATCGGGACCGAAATCATGAAGGAGGTCGAGAAGGTGGTCGCCTGGCTCAACAGCCAGGGCGAGACCGACTTCGAAATCGACACCGGCCTCGTCGGCGGCTCGGCCTACGACAAGCACGGCGTCGCCATCTCGGAAGAGGACATGCAGAAGGCGCTCGCCGCCGATGCAGTCATCTTCGGCGCCGTGGGCGGCCCGAAGTGGGACAAGGTGCCCTACGAGCACCGGCCCGAGGCCGGCCTGCTGCGCCTGCGCAAGGATCTCGGGCTCTTCGCCAATCTCAGGCCCGCCATCTGCTATCCGGCGCTGGCCGATGCCTCCTCGCTGAAGCGCGAGCTTGTCGAGGGGCTCGATATCCTCATCGTGCGCGAGCTCACGGGGGGCGTCTATTTCGGCGAGCCCAAGGAGATCACCGACCTGGGCGAGGGCAGGAAGCGCGCCGTCGACACCCAGGTGTACGAGACCTACGAGATCGACCGCATCGTGCGCGTCGCCATGGATCTCGCCCGCACCCGCAAGAAGAAGGTGCACTCGGCCGACAAGAAGAACGTCATGAAGTCGGGCGTGCTGTGGGACGAAGTCGCGCAGGGCGTCGCCAGGGACTACCCGGACATCGAGTTCCACCACATCCTCGCCGACAACGCGGCCATGCAGCTGGTGCGCAATCCCAAGCAGTTCGACGTGATGGTCACCGACAACCTCTTCGGCGACATCCTGTCGGATGCGGCGGCGATGCTGACGGGTTCGCTCGGCATGCTGCCGTCGGCCTCGCTCGGCGCGCCCGATCCGGCCACCGGCAAGCGCAAGGCGCTCTACGAGCCTGTGCACGGCTCCGCGCCGGACATCGCCGGCCAGGGCGTCGCCAACCCGATCGCCATGCTCGCGAGCTTTGCCATGGCGCTGCGCTACTCGTTCAACATGGTGGTGCTGGCCGACCGGCTCGAAGCCGCCATCTCGGCGGTGCTGGCGGACGGGCTGCGCACCGGCGACATCGGCGAGGCCAACCGCAAGACGGTCGGCACCGAGGAAATGGGCGCCGCCATCCTTGCCAAGCTCAAGGCCTGACGCCTCGGGACGCACGTCCCGGCTCAGCCCGGCATGAGGTCATCCCCGCGCAAGCGGGGATTTCCGTTTCTACCCTGCTCGCGATCCCACCCCCTCTCCAGTCGACCAGCCGCCCGATGCGCCTCGTTCATCGGGGCTTCACCTTGGCTATGATCTGCCTCGGGTAACGAGGGAGATCATCATATGACTGAAGATCTGCGACACCTGCTCGGCCGCGCCGTGGAGCACTCCGTCCGCTACCGGCAGTCGCTGGCGGCGCATTCGGGCAAGCCCGAGCAGGGCTACTACGACATGCGCGCGGCGCTGGCGGCGCCGCTGCCGGAGACTGGGGCCGCGCCGGAGGCAGTGCTCGAGGAACTCGTCCGGGCAGCCGAGCCCGGACTGATGCCGATGGCCGGACCGCGCTTTTTCGGTTTCGTCATCGGCGCTTCGCATCCCGCGGGCGTCGCTGCGGACTGGATGGTCTCGGCCTGGGGGCAGAATGCCGGCTACCACACGCCGACGCCCGCCGCCGCAGCGATGGAAGAGGTCGCCGAAGGCTGGCTCGTCGACATACTGGAACTGCCGCGGGGCAGTTCCGTCGGCTTCGTCACCGGGGCCACGGTCGCCAACGCCGTCGGGCTCAGCGCGGCGCGGACGCGGGTGCTGCTCGATATCGGCTGGGATGTCGACGCTGACGGCCTGTTCGGCGCGCCGCAAGTGAGCGTGCTGGTCGGTGACGACGCGCACTCGTCGGTATTCTCGGCGCTGCAGATGATCGGCTTCGGCTACCGGCGGGTGACGCGGGTCGCGACCGACGGGCAGGGCCGGATGCGGCCCGATGCGCTCGAGGCGGAGATCCGCCGGACACCGGGACCACGGATCGTCATCGCGCAGGCCGGGCAGATCAACACCGGCGCCTATGATCCCTTCGGTGAGATCGTCGGCATCGCCCATGCGCACGGCGCCTGGGTGCATGTTGACGGCGCATTCGGGCTCTGGGCCCGCGCCACCCCGGCGCTGCGGCACCTGACGGAGGGGATCGAGGGCGCCGACTCCTGGGTCACCGACGGGCACAAGTGGCTGCAGGTCCCCTACGATTCCGGCTTTGCCATCGTGCGTGACCGCGAGGCGCACCAGCGCGCGATGACGCAGTGGGGCACCTACCTGCCCTCGATCAACCAGGGCGACCGGGTGCCCTCGGCCTTCGTGCCCGAGCTGTCACGCCGGGCGCGCGGCATGCCGGTCTGGGCCATGCTCAAGACGCTGGGGCGGCAGGGCGTCGCCGAACTGGTGGAACGGCACTGCGCCTATGCCGTCCGCTTCGCCGAACGGCTCGCGGCCGAGCCGGGGATCCGGATCATGAACGAGGTCACGATCAACCAGGTGATCGTCAGCTTCGGCGAGGGCGACGCCGGGGCGCGCAAGGCCGCCACCGAAGCGGTGATCGCGAAGGTGCAGCAGGGCGGGGTCTGCTTCGTCGGCGGCGCGACCTGGCGCGGCGACTGGGTGATGCGCATCTCGATATCCTCAGGCGAGACCCGCGAAGCCGATATCGACATGTCGGCCGATGCCATCATCGCGGCATGGCGCGAGGTGCGGGGCTAGGGCCCGCCCTTCCGCCGCAGCAGCCGAGCCTCCCTGCGACCCTCGATGGCGTCGATGAGGTCCCGCGGCTCGATGCCCAGGTCGCAGAGCAGGCGAGCGTCCATCCGCATCAGTTCGCCGAGCGTGATGCGCTGGACCCGGCGGCGGCGCCAGGCGGCGAACCATTGGCCGAGGACGCCGCCGCGCCCCGGGCCCTTTGCGGCGGGGGTCTCGCTTTCGATGGCGCTCATGGGATCGGTCCTTTGCGGCCCCCCGCTCAGGATCAGTGATGGGCGTGCGCGCCGGGCAGGCAGGTGTTGCAGATGGCGTCGATATGGCGGTGGTCGGTACCGCAGCAGCCGCCGATGACCCGGATGTTGGGCAGGAACGGCAGCACACGCGCATAGCGCTGGGCGAGGTCGGCGATGTTGCCGATGTCAAGCGTGGGCGCGTTGTCGAGCTCGGCGTGGCTCATCTTCGAGGCATTGACCCTGAGACCCCCGATCCGATTTACCCAGCGGCCGCCATGGCGCAGCGTCTCGGCAAAGTGGATCGGATGCACGCAGTTGATCATGTAGTAGGCGGGATAGTCGCCGGTCGCCGCATCCACCTCGTTGATCGCCACCTCGAGCGGCTTGCCGCCGGGCAGGCGGCCGTCGGTCTCGAGCGTGAAGCTCAGCACCACCGGCAGGCCGAGGCGCTGCGCGAGCCTGGCGATGCCGACGGCCTCGGGGACGTTGGTGAGGGTATAGGCGCTGACGAAGTCGGCTCCCGCCTCGACAAAAGCCTCGACCTGCATGCCGTGATAGCTGAGCGATTCCTCGACCGTCATGGCGCGGTCGTGCTGCCAGGCGTCGCGACGGGGCCCGATGACGCCGGAAACGATCGAGCCGACCCCCGCGGCCGCGAACTCCCCGGCCATCTCCCGGCAGAAGGCCACCGCCTCGATGCTGGCGCGGCGGAGCTCGTCCATGCCGAGGCCGGCGCGGAAGCCCCAGTCGGGATTGGCGCGCCAGGTGTTGGTATCGAACAGGAAATCCTGCCCGGCCTTGCGGCAGATCGGGATGTAGGCGCGATAATAGTCGCGCAGCAGCTGTCGCCCGGGTTCGGTGCCGTTCAGCAAGTACACCGACATGTCAGGCACTGTCTGCCCGAGATTGAAGATCAGATGAGTCTCGATGCCGCCATCCGTGACGTACATCTGGCCTTTCGATTGCGGCAGCTCATGCGTCCTGGGGTGCATGCCGTGTCTCCACATTGGACTTGATTGTCCGGACAAACGAGGCTATTGGCCATCGCCGCGGGTGGCGAGACATATGACGACTTTACCCCTCCAGCGCTAGCGGGAGCATGGTCAAGTCCGATGTCTCGAATGGATTGGTCAGCAGTCGGAACGGTTTAGGCCGGGTCTGCCGCTTGGGGCGGGGGCCGGGCAGGGTCGAGGGACCAGCAAAACCGTACCGGAGGTACAGCTACCGAGAGGGAACCTGCCCGATGCGAAAAGGCAATGCGACGCGCGAGAGACTGCTCGAGATCGCCGAGGCGGCGGTGCTCGCCAAGGGGTTCGGCGCGACGTCGATCGAGGAACTCATCGCCGAGGCCGGCATCACCAAGTCCGGCTTCTTCTACCATTTCAAGGACAAGAACGAGCTCGCCAAGGGGCTGCTCGCACGCTTCGGCGCGCATCTCGACGGCCTGCTCGAGGACGTGTTCGGGCGCGCGCGGCAGCTCAGCGACGATCCGCTGCAGCATCTGCTGGTCGGGCTGACGCTGTTTGCCGAGCGCATGGCGGCGATGCCGGGCGGCCATAGGGGCTGCCTCGTCGCGGCGATGAGTTACCAGGACCGGCTGTTCGACCGCGAGATCCGCACCACGGTCACCGAGATGACGCTGACGTGGAACGGCTATTTCGAGACCATGCTCGACGAGATCGTGGCGGTCTATCCGCCGCGTGAGCCGGTCGACACGGCGCGCCTCGCGCGGATGATCGCCTGCGTCATCGACGGCGGCATCATCATGAGCAAGTCGCTGGGCGATCCGGGCGTACTGCCCGAGCAGATACTGATGGCCCGCAACCACGTGAAAATGATCTTCCACCCGGTCGCGCTCCACGCCGTGCGCGAGGTCGCGGCGGCGTGATCGAGGCCGCGAGGCTGGGCGCGGCAGGCGATCAGGCGGTCAGCCCATACGCCTCCGCCAGCAGCCGGAACGAGCGCAGGCGCAACTCGTAGTCCCACACGGTGGTCGTGATCATCACCTCGTCGGCGCCCGACTCGGCGACCTTGCGGTCGATCGCGGCCTTTACGGTCTGCGGCGAGCCGACGATCCAGAGCGGGCGGTGCTGCGCGATGATGCGGCGTTCCTGGTCGGTATAGGCATGGGCGGCGGCTTCCTCGGGTGGCACCAGCTTCCGCATCTGGCCCGAGTGGAAGAGCGCCCAGCTCAGTTCCTGCGAGCCTGAGAGGAAGCGCGCCTCCTCATCGGTGGGGGCGACGAGGGCCGAGAGCGCCATGATCGCATGCGGCCTGGGGAAGGCCTCGGTCGGGGTGAAGGCGGCGCGATAGGCCTCGAAGGCCGGGGCGGCCGGGGTCTGGCTGAAATGGGCGGCGAAGGAATAGCCGACCCCGAGCTGGCCGGCGGCCTGGGCGCTGGCGCCGGACGAGCCGAGCAGCCAGATCGGTGGCAGCGCGACATTCTCGGGCGCGACGCGCACCGGATAGAAGGGGTGGTCGGGGGCGAAATTGCCTTCGTCAAAGGCGAGCAGCTCGGCCAACTCCTGGGCAAAATACTCGCCGCCCACCGAGCGCAGCGCCGAGAGCGTGCGTCCGTCCGAGCCGCCGGCGCGTCCGATGCCGAGGTCGATGCGGCCGGGGTTCAGTCCGTTCAGCGAGCGGTAGGTCTCGACCACGCGGAGCGGCACGTGGTTGGGCAGCATGACGCCGCCCGAGCCGACGCGGATGCGGGCGGTATTGGCCGCCGAAGTCGCGATCAGCACCTCGGGCGAGGAAGAGGCGATCGAGGGCATGCCGTGGTGTTCGGCATACCAGACGCGCGCAAAGCCGAGCTCGTCGCCGAGCCGGGCAAGCCGCACCACCTCGCGCAGGGCATCGGGCGTGGAGGTGCCCTCGGCGACGGGGGCGAGGTCGAGGATGGAGAGAGGAAGGGTCATGTCACCTTATATCGGCATATGCCGATGAAAGGGAAGGGTCGGGTAGCCGGTCCGGCGAAGGGATCGTTGGTCCCCGGCTTGACCCGGGGACCTGTTCGTCGCGCGGGGTGCGGCTTACTCGGCCGCCTCCAGCCCCTTGATGAGCTCGAGCGCCTGGCGCTCGAACAGGCGCCGGTAGATGCCGCCCTCGCGCTTCACCAGCTGCTCGTGCGTGCCTTCCTCGACGACCTTGCCACCGTCGAAGACGAGCAGGCGGTCGAGGGCGCGTACGGTCGAGAGCCGGTGGGCGATCACGATGGTGGTGCGGCCCACCATCAGCCGCTCCATGGCCTGCTGGATCAGCAGCTCGCTCTCGCTGTCGAGGCTCGAGGTTGCCTCGTCGAGGATGAGGATGCGGGCGTCGGCGAGGAAGGCGCGGGCGATGGCGACGCGCTGGCGCTCGCCGCCGCTCAGCTTGATGCCGCGCTCGCCCACCAGGGTCTCGTAGCCCTTGGGCAGCCTGGCGATGAAGTCATGCGCGTTGGCGAGCTTTGCCGCTTCCTCGATCTCGGCGCGGCTCGCCCCCGGTTTGCCATAGGCGATGTTCTCGGCCAGCGAGCGGTGGAACAGCACCGGCTCCTGCTGCACGATGGCGATCTGGCTGCGCAGCGAGGCCTGCTGGACGTCGCGGATGTCGGTGCCGTCGATGGTGATGCGGCCGCCCGAGACGTCGTGCAGGCGCTGGACCAGCTTGACGAAGGTGGTCTTGCCCGAGCCGGAATGGCCGACGAGCCCCACCTTCTCGCCCGGCGCGATGGTCACGTCGAGGTCGGTGTAAAGGGGCTTCAGGTGCGCGCCATAGAGGAAGTCGACATGCTCGAAGGCGATGCCGCCGCGGGTAATGACCATCGGCCTGGCGCCCGGCTTGTCCTCGATGCCGAGCGGCTGGTCGTCGAGCGCCACCAGTTCCTCCATGTCGTTGACGGCCCGCTGCAGGTTGCGCACGTGCTGGCCGATGTCGCGCAGGTAGCCCTGCAGGACGAGGAAGGTGGTGATGACGAAGGTGACGTCGCCGGCGGTCGCAAGGCCGGCCTGCCAGAGCAGCAGCCCCGCCCCGATGATGGCGCAGCGCAGCATCCACAGCATGGTCTGCTGGATGGTGCCGTTGAGCGTGCCGCGGTTCCAGGTACGCGCGGTGCGCTTGCGCCACTTGTCGACGACGTGGCGCAGGCGAGTCTCCTCGCGGTCCTCGGCGCCGAAGCCCTTGACCACGATGTTGCAGCTCACCGCATCCGCCAGCGCGCCGCCCACCTTGGTGTCCCAGGCGTTGGCGAGGCTTGCCGCCGGCGCCACCCAGAACGTCGAAAGGGTGACCGCCACGATGATGTAGATGAGCGAGCCCAGGCCGACCACCAGCCCCATCACCGGCCAGAACAGGCTCAGCATCACCGT
>JAEYZJ010000298.1 GCA_023430705.1 Pseudomonadota bacterium
GCCAATCCCGACGAGCCCGCACTGGAGGCGGAGGAGGAACTCGAGGCCGAGCATCTCGAGGCGCTCGAAAGCGAACGCACCACGCCCCCGGAAGAGAAGCCCTATGTGCCGCCGGTCCTCTAGCGGCCGTCTCGACGTGCCGGGTTGCGCGCCCCAGGGCGGAATGCTAGGGCCTTGGCGCGCGCCCCTGTGGTGGAATTGGTAGACGCAGCGGACTCAAAATCCGCCGCCGCGAGGCATGTCGGTTCGAGTCCGACCGGGGGCACCACTCCTTCAGATCGAAAACGCGCGCATCGCCGGACAGGCGATGTCAGGATCGGCGTGTCCGGCTGGACCTACCGCCCCTGGCGCGGCAGCTTCTACCCACCGGGGCTCGTCCAGAAGCAGGAACTCGCCTACGCGGCGAGCCGGTTCAGTGCGCTCGAGGTCAACGGCACCTTCTACGGCATGCAGACCCCGCGCAGCTTTGCGGCGTGGGCCGCCGCCGTGCCGGAGGACTTCGTCTTCGCCGTGAAGGGACCCCGCTACCTCACCCACATGCTGCGGCTGAAGGAACCGCTGGCGCCGCTCGCCAACTTCTTCGCCTCAGGCCCGCTCGGCATGGGCGGCAGACTCGGCCCGATCCTGTGGCAGTTCCCCGAACGCTTCCGCTTCGAACCGGATCGGCTCGAGCCGTTCCTCGAGCTGCTGCCGCGCGACACCGTTGCAGCCGCCCACCTCGCGCGTCGACACGACCACCGCCTGCGGGCCGAGCCGGACTATGGCGACGGGGTCCGCCGCCCCCTTCGGCATGCGATGGAGATCCGCAACGAGAGCTTTCGGGACCCCGCCTTCATCGACCTGCTCGGTCGCTACAACGTGGCTCTCGTCTGCGCCGACACGGTCGACTGGCCGCTGCTCATGGATGTGACGGCGGACTTCATCTACTGCCGCCTGCACGGCTCGGTGGAACTCTACAACTCTGCGTACTCCGAACGCGAACTGGACCAGTGGGCCGAACGCATCCGCCGCTGGTCGACCGGCCGCGCCACGGACGGCAATTTTGTCACCGGGCCGATTGCCGACGGCGTGCCCCGCGACGTCTTCCTCTTCTTCGACAATACCGACAAACTGCATGCGCCGGGCAACGCGCGTGCGCTCATGCGCCGGCTGGGGCAGATCGGGACCGAGGAGTGAGACAATGGCTGGCACGATCAGGCTGGGGACGGCCGGCTGGGTGTTCGAACCCTGGCGCAAGAACTACTATCCCGAGGGGCTGAAGCAGAAGGACGAGCTGGCCTATTCGAGCGCGCGCCTCGGCAACATCGAGATCAACGCCACCTTCTACAGCCATCAGAAGGTCTCGAGCTTCCAGAACTGGGCGAGCCAGACCCCTCCGGGCTTCGTCTTCACGGTGAAGGGCCATCAACTGGTCACCCACATCAAGCGCCTCAAGGACGTGGAGCTGCCCCTCGCCAACTTCTTCGCCTCGGGGGTGATGGCACTGGGCGACCGTCTGGGGCCGTTCTGCTGGCAGCTGCCGGGCAACTCGAGCTACGACGAGGCCCGGATGGAGGCATTCCTCGGCCTCCTGCCGCAGACCCCGGAAGCGCTCGTCGCGCTGGCCGGGAAGTCCGACCATGCCAAGAACCCGCCTTTTCTCGATGCGAGCGGCATCATGCGTGTCCGCCACGCCATCGAGGTTCGGCACAAGAGCTTCGCGGACCCCCGCTTCATCGCGCAGTTGCGGGCCCACAATGTGGCCCTCGTCGTCGCCGACACGGCCGACTGGCCCTATGCCGACCAGACCGCCGACTTCGCCTATGCCCGGCTGCAAGGCGCGCCGGGCAAGGAGAGTTACTCGCCCGAAGAGCGCGAGCAGCGCGCCGCCTGGCTGAGGGCCTGGTCCGAGGGCACGACGGCGGCCGGCCCGCCGTTGGTCGTCCCGGCCCAGGCCGAGCCTGCCGATCGCGACGTGTTCGCCTTCTTTGTATCGACGGACAAGGAGAACGCGCCCCACAACGCCCGTGCCGTGATGGCGACCCTGGGCCTCGGCGGCCCCGGTGAGTGACGATGAAGTGACGCCGAGTTAAGTTGACTCGGGCATCGCGCCCGAGAATATGGCGCGCAGTACTGGAGCGTCACTCGTGCCCAACAGCCTCACCTCCGACCGCCCGCGGCTGCTCGCCGTGATCTCGTTCGTCCTCGGACTGGCAACCATTGCCGGGGCGTGGGGCACCCAGATCATCGGCGGCCTCGTGCCCTGCGAACTCTGCCTCGAACAGCGGCTCGCCTATTACTGGGGCCTGCCGGTCCTGGCGCTGGTGCTCATCTTCTGGAACCGCCTGCCGCGCGCCGCATGGTTCGTGGCCATGGCGGTGGTGCTGCTGATCTTTGTGTGGTCGACCTACATGGCCGGATACCATGCCGGGGTCGAGTACGGCTTCTGGCCCGGCCCCACCGCATGCAGCGGCGTCGGCGTGGAAGTGCGTTTCGAAGACCTGCAGAACATCAACGCCGCCCGCGTCGTGCCGTGCGACGCCGTCCAGTTCGAGCTGTTCGGCATCTCGCTCGCCGGCTTCAACGCGGTGATCTCGGCCGCCATCGTCGTGATGCTCGGCGCGGCGATGTGGCTGCGGCGCAAGGGCTGAGCCTTACGGCTCGAGCTCGATGTCCCAGTAGAGATAGTCGAGCCAGCTCTGGTGCAGGTGGTTTGGCGGAAAGGCCCGGCCGTTGTTGTGCAGGTCATGCACGGTCGGCTGGAACGGCTCCTGCATCGGGAACATCCTGATCTCGCGCGGCAGCCGGTTCGCCTTGCGCAGGTTGCACGGCGCGCACGCCGTGACGACGTTCTCCCATGTCGTGCGCCCGCCCTTCGAGCGCGGCAGCACATGGTCGAAGGTCAGGTCGTCACGCGAGCCGCAATACTGGCACTGGAATTTGTCGCGCAGGAAGACGTTGAAACGAGTGAAGGCCGGATGCCGTGCCGGACGCACGTAGTCCTTGAGCGAGACGACGCTGGGCAGCGCCATTTCGAAGCTGGGCGACTTCACCACGCGATCATAGGTGGAGACAACGTTGACCCGGTCGAGGCAAATCGCCTTGATCGCGTCCTGCCAGGACCACAACGATAAAGGATAGTAGCTGAGCGGACGATAGTCGGCGTTCAGCACGAGGGCGGGGCTACTTTCAAGCGACACATGTACTGTCACTTGGCGCACCCGAAACGGGAATCGCGGCCAGTCATGATCGGCATTATTCTATGCCGACTGTGACACAGCTGTGAAGCGCGATTCGCGAAGTCGATTCAGTTGCTTTGCGCTAAAAGGAACGCAGTTGCGAAGTCGAGCCCGTCTGGTGCGATACCGTGCGCTGTGCCTTTCGAGATGTGCAGCGACACGTCGTAGCCCGCGGCAAGCAGCTCCTCCGCGGCGTCCCGGCTGAGCTGCGGATCGACCACCTGGTCCATGTCGCCGTGGATGAGCGCCACAGGCGCCTTGTCTTCCGCGGGGAAACCACCGGCAGCAACGAACGCCCCGGAGAACGAGACGATCCCCTTGAGCGGCCCCGGCAGCACGGTGCCGACATGCAGGGCCATCATCGCACCCTGCGAGAAGCCGACGAGAAAGGTGTCCCGGGCTGCAAGTCCACTCTGCCGCCAGACATCCTCGAGGAACTCGACGATGACCGGGGCCACCTGCCTTGCCCCTTCGATCCGCCCGGCGATGCGGTCGACGTCGAGCGGGAACCACTCGAAGCCGAAGGGATTGGCGGCGCAGGGCGCGGGCGCGTTGGGCGACACGAACAGCGCGTCCGGCAGCAGTTGCCCCCAGTGCTGCCCGAGCCCGATCAGGTCGCTGCCGTCGGCGCCATAGCCGTGCAGCAGGACGATCAGCTGTTTCGGGGCGCCGCCCGATCGCGGCGCCAGCATGGGTCCCGAGAGCTTTGCCACTAGACCGAAATCCCTTCCTTGTTGCGGACCGCCCGGTAGAAGCGCCACAAGAGGAGCGCGGCGGTGGAGCGATGCGGCGACCATGGCCGCGACATGGCGATCAAGTCCTTGACCGCCGGCTTGGCGTCAAGCCCGAAAGCCCATTCGGCCGCGCGTTGCAGCGCCACGTCACCGGCAGGGAAGATGTCGGGATGGCCCGCCGAGAACATGAGGTAGATCTCGGCCGTCCACGGGCCCACGCCCTTGAGCTGGGTCAGTCGCGCGATCGCCGACTCGGCCGAGAGGTCCGCGAGGTGTGCGAAGTCGAAACTGCCGTCGGCAATGGCCTCCGCGATGCCGCGCAGCGTGCGGTACTTGCCCCCCGACTGCCCGGCGCCGCGCACCTGCTCCTCGGTCAGCAACAGGTAGTCCGCCGGATCGAGCGCCCCTGGAAGCACCGAAAAGCGCGACCAGATGGCGTCGGCGCTGGCGGTCGACACCTGCTGACCGGTGACGATCCGCGCCAGCCCCTCGAAGCCAACCGGCGAGCGGCGGATCTCGAAGGGGCCGGCGCGCCGCGCGATCTCGGCGAGGCGCGGATCGATTTCGATGAGGGCGGCGAGATGACGCCCGAGCGCTTCGGCGGAATCCAGACGGTCTGTCAAATCAGTGCCCTTGCGTGCTAGCTGTCGCGGCCATGCTGCAGCCCGTCTTCCGTTTCGCGCCGAGCCCCAATGGCCACCTGCATATGGGTCACGCCTACTCCGCGCTCTATACCGCGCAATGGGCGGGCATGATGGCCGGCCGGTTCCTGCTGCGCATCGAGGACATTGACCGCGAGCGCAGCAAGCCGGAATTCACCGAGGCCATCTTCGAGGATCTGCACTGGCTCGGGCTCGCGTGGGAGAAGCCGGTCTGGCGGCAGTCCGAGCGCTTCCCGGCTTACGTCGCGGCGGCCGGCAGGTTGCGCCGGCTCGGCCTGCTCTACCCCTGCTTCTGCTCGCGCAGCGAGATCGCCGACGCCGCGACGGACATGGACCCCGACGGCGCCCCGCTCTATGCCGGAACCTGCCGTCATCTCGATCCGCTGGAAGCGGAACGCCGGCTGGAGGCGAGCGACGAAGCCAGCTGGAGGCTGAAGACCGATATCGCGACGGCGATGACCGGCATGCTGACCTTCACCACCGCCGGACCGACGCCGCTGGACCGCCCGCAGATCCGCTACGCCCGGCCCGAGCTCTGGGGCGATGTCGTGCTGCAGCGCAAGGACACGCCGACCAGCTACCACCTCAGCGTCGCCGTCGACGACGCCGCACAGGGCGTCACCCACGTGACACGCGGCCGCGACATGGAGGCCTCCACCGACATCCACGTGTTGCTGCAGATGCTGCTCGGCCTCCCGTCTCCGGTCTACACGTTCCACAAGCTGATCCTCGATGCCGAGGGCAGAAAGCTCAGCAAGTCGAAGGGTTCCCCCTCGCTGCGCAGCCTGCGCGAAGCCGGCTGGACAGCGGCAGACGTTCGGCGCGAGCTGGGGTTCTAGCCCTCGTCGGTCGGCGATCCGCTCGAAGAACGGCGCGACCGTCGTCCGCACCGACAGCCAGACCAACGGCTAGGAGCTGCTGAAGGGCGAGCTGGGGTCAGCGGCCCCTGCCCGGCTTCAATCCGCCGCCGCTCGAGGTCCGGCACGCCACACATCGCGAATTGTTCACCAATCGCCGTATCCGTACGATCTATGATCGGCTAAGCGAGGGCCTCACACGGCTTTGCGCCGAGGTAGCAAGCACCATGAACGTCACTTCCATCGTCACCATACTCGCGCTCGCTGCGGTCAGCTTCATCCTGTTCTGGGGCCTCTGGAACATGTTCCGGGGCGGCGACCCGAACCTGAGCCAGAAGTTGATGCGTGCCCGCGTCATCGCGCAGCTCGTCGCCATCGTGGCGATCCTGGGGGCGCTCTGGCTCTTTGGCCGGGGCTGATCGCATCATTGCTCTGGCCGCGCGCCCGGAATCGGATCAGGTTGCCAAGATGGTCAAGCTCAACAAGATCTACACCAAGACCGGCGACGATGGCACCACGGGCCTCGTCCGCGGCCCGCGCCGCTCCAAGGCCGACCTGCGCGTCGACGCCTTCGGCACGGTCGACGAGGCCAACAGCTGCATCGGGCTGGCGCGCCTCCATACGGTCAGCATGCCCAAGCTCGACCGCGTGCTCTCGCGCATCCAGAACGACCTGTTCGACCTCGGATCCGACCTGGCGACGCCCGGCGCCGACGCCGAGGGCAGCGAACCGTCGCTGCGCATCCTGCCGGCACAGGCAGAGTGGCTCGAGCAGCAGATCGATGCCAGCAACGAGGCCCTGCAGCCGCTGTCGAGCTTCGTGCTGCCGGGTGGGTCACCGCTCGCCGCCTCGCTCCATCTCGCCCGCACCGTGACCCGTCGCGCCGAACGGCTGGTGGTCGAACTCACCGAGCGCGAGCCCGACACCAACCGCGCCGTGGCAATCTATCTCAACCGCCTGTCGGACCTGCTGTTCGTGCTCGCCCGGGTCGCCAATGCGAATGGCGAGAGCGACGTGCTGTGGACGCCCGGCAAGTTCCGCGGCGGCAACGGCAGCAGCAAAGGCTGAGCCCGTTCACCACCCGTTAGGATTTTTCGCGGAGCCTCGGTTTACCTCTCGTCCAAGAGTTGCGGCGATGAACACCGACCTGACAACGCAACTGCTGGCTCTCCGCTCGATGACCACCGAGCATGCGGTCGGCATCGCCGTGCTGAAGAAGCAGCACGAGATGGACATGTCGCTGATCCAGATGCTCGATCAGGCCGCACGCGCTGCGCCCCCTCCTGGACAGGGAACGAAGGTCGACAAGCTGGCCTGAATCTCGCAGCCACGAGGCCGACGTGCGGCCGGTGGCCCACCCTGAACGGGCCCTGAACAGCTCGCCCCCGAATCTGCCGGGACTGCAAATTCCGTGACTTGCGGCCCGCTTCGGGCTGGCTAAACGATCCCGGCTGCAGGGGGGCCTGCAGGAGGATCCGATGGTTGACACCACCGGCTACGACGCGATGCGCCGAGGCGAGGCGTATCCCAACCCCGACTGGCACCTCATCGAGTTGCAGGCCGAGGCGCGAAAGAAGCTCGACCGCCTGAACGCAGTTCCCAACTCCGACCTGTTCAACCGCACGGTCATGCTGCGGGACCAGCTCGGCAGCTTCGGCGGCGGCATCATAATGTCCCCGGTCACCTGGGAATACGGCAGGCACATCCACATCGGCGAGGGCGTCTTCATCAACTTCGAGTGCGTGTTCCTCGACGGCGCCGACGTGCGCATCGGTAGCGGCTCGGTGATCGCGCCGCGCGTCCAGTTCCTCACCGCCGGCCACCCGGTCGAGCCCGAGGCGCGCACCATTCGCGACGAAGCCGGACGCTTCGTCGGCGGCAACGCCGTCAACGCGCCCATTACCGTGGGCGAAAGCGTGTGGATTGGGGCCAACGTGCTGATCATGGGCGGCGTCACCATCGGCGCGGGCTCGACCATCGGCGCCGGGAGCGTGGTGACGCGCGACGTGCCGCCCGGCGTGGTCGCCGCCGGCAACCCCTGCCGCGTGATCCGCACGATCGCGGCCCGGACCGGTGTGGGAGCGACGCAGGCCGCTTAGGCACGCCCTACGCCGCGATGAACGCCTCGACCTCTGCGCGCGTCGGCGCGCCCAGCCGTCCGCCGAAGCGCGTACACTTGATCGCGGCGGCAGCCGAGGCGAAGGCGATGATCCGCTGCATCGGCCAGCCCTCGGTGAGCCCGACCGCGAAGCCGGCGTGGAACACGTCGCCGGCCGCCAAGGTATCGATCGCCTCGACCTCGGGGGCGGGGGTGTGGCGGATCCCGCCGCTCTCGGTCCACCAGCAGCCATGCGCTCCGGCGGTGACGGCAACGAATACGCCGTATTCGTCCGCCAGCCGCCATGCGGCTGCTTCCGGCGCATCCGCTCCGGTGATCAGCCTCGCCGCGCTTTCCGACGCAACGATGTGGGTTGCTTCGGCGACGAGGTCCCGGAGCACATCCGCGGCCGCCATGTCGGCGTCGAGAATTGCCGGGATACCCGCCGCCTTCGCCGCCGCCAGCGCGAGCCTTGCCGCTGCGGGCCAGCGCACGTCGGCCATCACGGCTGCGACGCCCGCAAGGTCCGGCACGGCGTCGGGCGGCGAGGTTATCGCGGCGGCGTAGCGCGGCACGATGATCGTCGATCCGGTCTGGTCCATCAGTATGGAGGAAAAGCCGGACCGCGCCCCGGCGACGCGCCGCACCCTGGACGTATCGACTCCGTCTTCCGAGATCTGCGCGACGAGCCGGTCGCCGATGCCGTCGTCGCCTGCCGACGCCCAGAGCGCCGCCTCGCCGCCCAGCCGGACGATGGTTGCCGCCTGCGCGGCGGCCATGCCTTCCGCGACCTCGACGGCATCGAGCGGGATGACCTTGCCCGGCTGCTCCGGCAGGCGCTCGAGCCGGAAGATCGTGTCCATAGTCAGGGCGCCGACGCAGAGGATGGGACCCAAGATCAGCTCCCGATCAGGGTATCTATGACGACCTTGCCGTCGGGGGAATCCCACTCTGCCGGCCCTTGCAGCACGGCCAGCTCGCAGCCCTTCTCGTCGAGCAGCAGCGTCGCCGGCAGGCCGATGGCGACGGCCTGCTGCTTCAGCCGCTCGAACGCCGAAAAGCTCGAGTCCGCGTAGAGCGGCAGGTTCTCGAGCTGCTCGTCGGCGAGGAACTTCTCCGCTTTGGCGAGCCCGCCCTCGCCGATGTCGAGGTTGATCGGCACGACCATGAACTGGTCGGAATTGTACTGGGCCGCGATGCGGTCGAGCGCCGGCATCTCGGCCCGGCACGGCACGCACCAGCTGGCCCAGAAGTTCACCAGCAGCTTCTTGCCCTCGAAGTCGGCGATGGTCATCGGCTTGCCGGCCTCGTCCTTGAAGGCCATGTCGGCATAGCCCCGGCCCTGGCCGGTACCAGTGAGCGCCGCCAGCATGCCGATGGCCGCGTCGTCGAGCTTCTGGCCCTTCACCACCTGCGCCGGACATTGCCTGGCCTGGGCCGGCATGAAGTTGCCAATCACCAGGGTAAGGACTAGTGCTACGGCCGCACTGGCGAGGGCGATGAGCAGCATCCTCATGGGACGTATCCGCCTGAGCGGCGCCGGGCTTTGGTCTGTCATTGGAATACCGTTGGAGTTGAGATGAGCAATCGCATGTGGGGCGGCCGTTTTGCGACCGGACCTGACGCCATCATGGAAGAAATCAACGCCTCCATCGGCTTCGACCAGCGCCTCTACAAACAGGACATCGCTGGTTCTATCGCACATGCCACGATGCTGGCGGAAGTGGGCATCCTGACCCATGCCGACCGGGACACCATCATCACCGGGCTAAAGGCCGTGCTCGAGGAAATCGAGACAAACAAGTTCACATTCTCGCGTTCGCTCGAAGACATACACATGAACGTCGAGAGTCGGCTGAAGGAAGTGATCGGCGACGCCGCCGGCCGCCTGCACACGGCGCGCTCCCGCAACGACCAGGTGGCGACCGATTTCCGGCTCTATGTGCGCGACGCCATCGACACGCTGCTGGCGCAGATCAGGACGCTCCAGCTGGCCCTGGTGCGGCGCGCCGAAGAGGAAGTGGCGACCATCATGCCGGGCTTCACGCACCTGCAGAACGCGCAACCCGTCACCTTCGGCCATCACCTGCTCGCCTATGTCGAGATGCTGGGCCGCGACCACGGCCGCTTCGAGGACGCCCGGAAGCGCCTGAACGAGAGCCCGCTCGGCTCGGCCGCGCTGGCCGGCACCCCCTACCCGATCGACCGCGAGATGACTGCCAGGGCGCTCGGCTTCGACCGCCCGACCGCCAACTCGCTCGATGCGGTCTCCGACCGCGACTTCATCCTCGAGACGCTGGCGGCGGCGAGCCTGTGCGCCATGCACCTGTCGCGCTTCGCCGAGGAACTGGTGATCTGGAGCTCGGCCCAGTTCGGCTTCGTCAAGCTTTCCGACAAATTCACCACCGGCTCGTCGATCATGCCACAGAAGCGCAACCCGGACGCTGCCGAGTTGATCCGCGCCAAGGTCGGCCGCATCATGGGCGCGCTGACCAGCCTGATGATGGTGATGAAGGGCCTGCCGCTCGCCTATTCCAAGGACATGCAGGAAGACAAGGAGGTGGCGTTCGATGCCCTGGACTCCCTGTCGCTGTCGCTGGCTGCCATGACCGGAATGGTCGAGGACCTGAAGGCCAACCGCGAGCGCATGCGCGCTTCGGCCAATGCCGGCTTCTCGACCGCCACCGACGTCGCCGACTGGCTGGTCAGGCAGGCCAACATCCCGTTCCGCGAAGCGCACCACATCACCGGCCAGATCGTGGCGCTCGCCGAACAGAAGGGCATGAGCCTCGACGGGCTGACCATCGAGGACTTCAAGTTCATCGACCCTCGCATCGACAGCCGCATCCACAAGGTGCTGAGCGTCGAGAGCTCTGTCGCGGCGCGCAGGAGCTACGGCGGCACCGCGCCCGAGAATGTTGCGGCGCAGGCGGCACGCTGGAAGGAAGCCCTCACCGGTGTGAAATCGGAACCGGTGAGCGTGAAGAAATCGGGGGGTCACGGCGACGGCGGAGTGGAGTAAATTCCAGCCGTGCCGCATCCAGACCCTCTCCCTGCGGGAGCGGGTCTTGCCGTACGGAGAGTCCAGTGCCTCGCAAACCCCGCCCGCTGCATCTCACCGCCGAACATGTCGCTCGTATCCCGGTGATCGAGGATCCGGGCCAGCCGACCTACCCCGGTATCCGCCCGGCGACCGATGCCGACTACGAGGCCGAAGTCGCGCGCATCATTGATACCGCGCCCGAAGGGGATTTCTGGATCTTCGCCTTGAGTTCCCTGATCTGGAACCCGGCCACCGAGTTCGACCAGCAGCGCATCGCCGTCGCCAGCGGCTGGCACCGCAGCTTCTGCCTGTTCGACCAGCGCTGGCGAGGCAATCCCAGCCAGCCCGGCCTGATGATGTGTCTTGATCGAGGCGGCAGCTGCCGCAGCGTCGCCTACCGCATCCCCGCCGGCACCATCAAAGCCAACATGGACAAGCTGGTGCGCCGCGAGATGAGCATGGTGCCCAACGCCTTTCCCGGCCGCTGGATCAGGGTGACGACCGCCGAAGGGCCGCTGACCGCCCTGGCGTTTGCCATCGACCGCAAGAGCACCCGCTATGTCGGGGGCCTCACCCTGTCAGAGCGCGCCGACCGGCTGGCGCAGGCGCACGGCTGGAAGGGCTCGATGGCCGAGTACGTGCTCTCCACGGTGCAAAAGCTCGAGGAGTATGGCATCCATGACCGCAACCTGTGGCAGATTCAGCGCCTCGTCGCCGAGCGCATCGAGCACCACTGGCCGCGGTGAGGAGGGCGGTCTCCCTTAGAGACAACGCGGCGGCGCGGCATCGGCGCCGTTGATCGCCCCCATCAACAACTCCAGCTTCCCCTTTCCTCGCCTTTCGCCTAGAGCTTCCGCCCTGAATTAGGGGCGAGACGACCTTGGTGCATCACTTCCAGTATCGCGACGACCGGCTCTTTGCCGAAGAGGTCGACCTGACTGCTCTGGCGGGAACGGTCGGCACGCCCTTTTATGTCTACTCGGCAGCGACGCTGCGCCGGCACATCCGGGTGATGCGGGAGGCTTTCGGCGGCCTCGACACGCTCGTTGCCTATGCCATGAAGGCCAACTCCAACCAGGCCGTGCTCAGGCTTCTGGCCCGCGAGGGCGCCGGGGCGGACGTGGTCTCGGGGGGCGAACTCGAGCGCGCCATCGCTGCCGGCATCCCGCCGGAAAAGATCGTCTTCTCCGGCGTGGGCAAGACCTTCGCCGAAATGCGCCGGGCGCTCGAGCTCGGCATCAAGTGCTTCAATCTCGAGAGCGAACCCGAGCTCGAACGCCTCAGCGACGTGGCCGTATCGATGGGCGCCACGGCCCCGGTCTCGGTCCGCATCAATCCTGACGTCGACGCCGGCACCCATGCCAAGATCTCGACCGGCAAGGCCGAGAACAAGTTCGGCATCCCGTTCGCCCGGGCCCATGAGGTCTATGCCCGCATTGCCGCGCTACCCGGGGTTCGGGCAATCGGCGTGGACATGCACATCGGCAGCCAGATCACCTCGATGCTGCCCTTCGACAATGCCTTCTGGCTCCTCGCGCAGCTGGTCAACGACCTCAAGGCCGACGGTCACGACATCCGCCATGTCGATGTCGGCGGTGGCCTCGGCATCCCCTACCACCACGACCAGGATGCGCCGCCCGATCCGCTCGCCTACGCCGAAGTGGTCAAGCGCCACGTCGGCAAGCTCGGCGTTGCGCTGGTGCTCGAGCCCGGACGGCTGATCGTGGGCAATGCCGGCATCCTCGTGACCCGCGTCGAGTACGTGAAGGAAGGGAGCAAGACCTTCGTCATCGTCGACGCGGCCATGAACGACCTGATCCGGCCCACGCTCTACGAGGCACACCACGACATCCAGCCGGTGGTCCGCTCGAACCTGCCCTCGATCACTGCCGATATCGTCGGCCCGGTCTGCGAGACCGGCGACTTCCTCGCGCAGGACCGCAGGATCGAGGGCGTCAAGGAAGGCGACCTGCTGGCCGTGATGTCCGGCGGCGCCTATGGCGCGGTGATGTCGTCCACCTATAACTCCCGCCCGCTGGTTCCCGAAGTGCTCGTCGACGGCGACAGGTGGCATGTCATCCGCCCACGTCGCTCGATCGATGAACTGATCGCGCTGGACAGCGTGCCTGACTGGCTGTAGCTGCGCGATCCTCGCGAAGGCCGTCGCCTTCTCCTGACACACCCCGTCAGCGTCGCGGCGCGGGCGCAGGGACCCTATACGGGGCCATGGTCGACGCCCGGTCGCTCCGGGACGCCAGGCGCGACGGTCAGCCGGCCTGTGCCTGCCGGGCCAGCGACACGATTTCGGCCGGGCGGCCGTTGAGCGCGTCGTCCACCTTCTCGAGAACCTCTTGCAGCGTGAACGGCTTGGGGATCACGTCGTAGATCAGTTGATCAAGCCCGTGCGCCCGCTCGCGCTGGTCGGCAAACCCGGTCATCAGCATGATGGTCATGTCGGGGAAGCTCGCCGCGGCGTTGAGCGCCAGCGCGATCCCGTCCATCACCGGCATCTTGATGTCGCTGAGCAAGAGGTCGAACTGTCCCTGCTCTTCGACGAGCACCTCCTGCGCGAGGCCGCCGTCCTCTGCTTCGACCACGTCATGGCCGACATGCTGGAGGGCGCGGGAAACGAAGGCGCGCACGCCATCATCGTCTTCGGCAAGCAGAATTCTGGCCATCAATGCGTCTCGTTGGTGGTCGTGTCTCGGGAAATGGGAACGTCAGTGACTGCGTCCTGCGGGGGCTGCGTCGCGAGAGTTGTCGCGGCAGTCTCGTTGCGGGGGCGCGAGTCGGCAAAGCCTAGTTTGATCTGCGTCGCGGCGGCCGGCGGAGATGCCAGTTCGGCCGTGAAGTCGAGCGCCTCGCCCGGGGCGACATCGCCGGCGGCGGGGGTCACGCTCCACTGGTAGACCGGCTTGTCCTGCGCATCGAGGAGCGTCACAACGACCGGCGGCACCACCACGCTGCGGGGCTCGACGGCGCGGATCTTCGCGACGACGCTCAGCACCGCATCGGCACCGCGGCGGGTCATCAGCGTGTTCACGTCGGAAAACTCGAGCCCGACCACATTCACCTTGAGCCCGAGCGCCGAATAGAGGCCTGCCATGTCGGGGACGACCCGTACGATTTCGGTGCGGAACCAGTAGCCGCCGGCAAGCACGGCGACGAGCAGCAGCACCGAGGCGAGCCGGATGCCGCGCAGCAGCCGCGCCGCGGGGAGCGCTTCGCCGAACTTGCGCTGGCGTGCTTCCAGCTTGCCGTGCGCGGCCTTCTCGGCTGCGGTGGGGACATGCTCGGGTAAAGCGGGCTTGGGGGGCTCCGCCGGCCTCGGCGTGATCGCTGCCTTGATCTCGGCGATCGTCTTGACCACTTCGGGCGGCGGCGGGGCGTGGACAGGAAGGGTCCGCCGGATCGAGTCCGCGAGGGCGTTCCCGCCGGCCTTGTGTTCAAGCGCGTCGAACTCGCGGTCCAGCGCTTCTTCCTCCCGCGGCGAGAACAGCCGGTCATCGTCGGGCGGCAGCGGCGCCTCGGCCAGCCAGGCCTTGCCGCAATGCGCACAGCTCACCTGCCGGCCGCGCGGACCGAGCGTGTCGGGCGGCACCTGGTAGCGCGTGCCGCAGTGCGGGCAGGCGATGACGACAGTTGCGGGCTGAAGGAGCTGCATGGTGGTTCGAACCTAGTCAGCCAGGGTTAAGTTTCCTCAAACCCGAACCCGGACAAAACCGCGCGCGCTGACCAAGATTTGGGCTGAATTGTCGGTGAGAACGCCGAACGGCGCGCGGCGCCGCTGTTATGATGCCATTCAACTGATTCGGAGCGGATAGGCCCGGTGATCGAGTTCTCCAATGTCGGCCTGCGCTATGGGCAGGGCCCCGAGATCCTCCGTGATCTCAACTTCCGCATCGAACCCGGCACTTTCCACTTCCTCACCGGCCCGTCGGGGTCGGGCAAGACGTCCCTCCTGAAGATGCTGCTGCTGTCGCTCCGTCCCACCCGGGGCCGCGTCACCCTCTTCGGCAAGGACACCTCCTCGCTCGACCAGGATGCACTGCTGCAGATGCGACGGCACATCGGCATCGTCTTCCAGGAGTTCCGCCTGCTCGACCACCTGACCACGTTCGAGAACGTGGCGCTGCCCCTGCGGGTGCTGGGCGAGCCGGAGTCGAGCTACCGCGCCAACGTCACCGAACTTCTCGAATGGGTTGGGCTCGGCGAGCGCCTCGATGCGCTGCCCGCCGTGCTGTCAGGCGGCGAGAAGCAGCGGGCGGCGATCGCCCGCGCGGTTATCGGCCGCCCCGACATCCTGCTCGCGGACGAGCCGACCGGAAACGTCGACCCGGAACTGTCGCTGCGGCTCGTGCGGCTCTTCGCCGAGCTCAACAAGATGGGGACCACGATCATCCTTGCGACGCACGAACTGCCGCTGCTCGACAATTTTGCGTTTCCCCGGATGAACCTGCGCGACGGCGAGGTGGTGTTCAGTGGCTAGCCTGCGCCTCCCCCGCTTCGCCGGCCTCGAGACGCGCGAGCGCGCCGCCGCCATCGTGCCCGAGCGCTCGGTCGCCGGCCGCACGCTGGTGCTGCTCATCGCCATCATGACCTTCCTCTCTGGCGTAACGCTCGGGGGCGTCGTGCTGGTGCAGAAATCCGCCATCGCCTGGTCCTCCGACGTCGGGCGCGAGATGACGATCCAGATCCGCCCGATCGAGGGCGAGGTGATGGAGAGCAACCTGCGCACCGCAGTGGCGCTCGCCGAGTCCACCCCCGGCATCGCCTCGGCGCGCGCCCTGAGCCTCGAGGAAAGCCAGAAGCTGCTGGAGCCCTGGCTGGGCGCCGGCCTCGACCTCAGTGCCATCGATATCCCGCGTCTTGTCGTGGTGCAGATCGCCGATCCCGCCGAGGCCGACATCGCCAAGCTCGAACGCGACCTCGCGGCCGTGAAGGGCGCGAGCCTCGACACGCATTCCGCCTGGCGCCAGCAGCTCAACGTGATGGCCGGAACCATCGTCGCATCCGGCCTGCTGGTGCTGGCGCTGATCGTCGTCGCTACCGTGCTCGCGATCATCTTCGCCACCCGCGGCACCATGGCCAGCAACCGCGAGATCGTCGACGTGCTGCATTTCATCGGCGCGTCGAACAGCTTCATCGCCGGCGAGTTCCAGGGACGCTTCCTCACTATCGGCTTTCGCGGCGGCATCGTCGGGGGTATCGCCGCGCTGATCTTCTTCCTGCTCGTCGGACTTGCGGCGGGCTCGATGGTCCCGCAGGAGGCAGGCCAGCAGCTCGGAATCCTGTTCGGCCGTTTCGCGCTCGGGATCGACGGCATGTTCGGCATTCTCGCCGTGGTACCGGTGATCGCCGCGCTCACCGCCATAACCTCGCGCATGACCGTGCGCCGCTTCCTGCAGAAGACGTCCTGAACCGACGCCGGCCGCGAGCCGGACGGGCAAGGCACCATCTGCGCCCCGGAGAGGATCAATGCCGATCGTCCAGGCGATCCGTTCGCTGCTCTTTTATGCCTTCTACTACGTGCAGACGGTGCCCCTCGCGATCATCGTCGGCATCAGCGCGGTGATCTGGGGCCGGACCCGCTTCGGCTGGGCCATCGCGCTCTACTGGATTCACTCCAACCTCGCTGCCCTGCGCATCATCGCGGGCATCAGGACCGACGTCACCGGCGAGGAGAACATCCCGGAGGGCCCCTGCATCATCGCCAGCAAGCACATGAGCGACTGGGACATCTTCGCCATCCTCCCGGGGGCGCGCCGGCCTGCCTTCGTTGCCAAGAAGGAGCTGATGGACATTCCCTTCTTCGGCCAGGCCGCCATGGCTTTCGACACCATTCGCGTCGATCGCTCGCGAGGCGGCGAGGCCATCCCGCTGATGCTGGACGACGCGCGGGGCGCCCTGTCGCGCGGCTCGCGCATCATCATCTTTCCCGAAGGCACCCGGAAGGCGCCGCTGGATCCTCCGGACTACAAGTACGGGGTGGTCCGCCTGTACGAGGGGCTGAACGTCCCGGTTGTGCCGGTCGCGCTCAACTCCGGCCTGTTCTGGGGCCGCAACAGCCTGGTGCTATGGCCCGGCACTGCCCGCGCGCGCTTTCTGCCCGCCATCCCGCCCGGCCTGCCGGCCGAGGAATTCCGGACCCGACTCGTGACCGCCATCGAGAACGGGACCGACCGCCTGATCCTCACCGCGAGCGAAGAGGGCCTGCGCCGTCCGATCCCCCCGGCGTTGCGCGAGCGGCTTGAACGGCTGCGCCGGGAAAGCGGCTCGGATCGCACTGGCACCACTATATCTTGACGTTACGGACGTCTCGGCCCGTAGATATAGATAACCATCCGATTTTCGATTGACATTTAGCTCAAGTTTGTTCTATTTTTGTTCTGATGTGAGCAGGAACCGGGGGAGCCAGGGCATGGTGCCGACACTGGATCGTACGTTGCTTCAGCATGCCACCATGCATCCGGTGAACTGGCGCGGGCGCTCCGGCCGCTATTACGCGCTCGAGCCGCTGCGCCTCGATGATTTCAGCTTTTCCGGTGACGAACTCTACCTGATCGCGCTCGGGACGCACGTGCTCTGGGCCGGCGGCGGCACCGACCTCATCGAGGACCCGGTGAGCCGCGCCCGCTTCCGCCTCGCCATGGATTGCGCCGACCGGGTATTTCGGGTCGAGGCGACGCCCGATGCCATCGAGCCGTTGACTGTCCTGTGGGATCTCGAGGGCGCCGAGCCGGTGCTCGGCCTCAGCGCTGCCTAGGCGCTGGCCAGCACCGGCACGTCCACCCCGTGGAGCGCCACCACCACCTCGTCGAGATATCGGTCGCGTATTCCGAGTTCGCCGAGCTTGCGCGCCGTCTCCAGCACGTAGTCGGGATTGGGACCCGACTCGCCGATCCCGGCGCGGACCAGCCGCACCTGCTCGGCAATGGCGAGCTTGCCGGCATACTGCAGGTGGCGGGTGTCGGCGACGAAGGCCAGCGCCGGCACCGTCGCTCCGTCGGCCAGCAGCACCGGACGAGTGGTCTCGCGATAAACCCCATTATCCATCTCGCGCTCCGACAGGTAGGCATGGACCTCCCTCCAGCGCTCCGCCGCCACTTCGAACGCCATGCCCCGGCACGAGCCGCCCGGCATCAGTCCGAACACCAGGCCGGGCTGGACCGGCGTCCCGCGATGGCGCTGCGAGTAGACGCACAACCGCCGGTGCACGCCTCGCATGAGCGCCGGTGACTGCCGCACGAACTCGAAGCCCGGACGCCAGACCAACGAGCCGTACCCGAACACCCAATGGGTTGAAATCTGCGCCATCCGTGCATGACCGCCTTGCCGCGGTCATGTTCGTACCGGTACGGTCCGCGCCGCGCAACGCACGCGCCGGAATAGGAGACCTGACTTGCGCAAATTCGCCTGGCTGTTGATCGCGGTGGTGGTCGTGGTGGCAGCCTGGACGGTCGGCTGGGTCTGGGCCGCCGGCGAGATCACGCAGCAGGTGAAGCAACTGGCCGAGGCCGACGGCGAGACCGCGCCGCGCTTCGAATGTGGCACCCTTGGTGTCGGCGGCTTCCCCTTCCGCTTCGACATCGACTGCGAGAACGCCGTGCTGACCGACCGGGACGTGACCGTTGGCTTCCCCGGGCTGCGGGCTTCCGTTTTGGCCTACAACCCCACGCACACCCTGCTCTCGGCCAAGGGGCCGTTCACTTACGACGACGCCTTCACCGGCAGCCGCCGCCGCGTCGACTTCGACCGGCTCGCCGGCAGCGTGCGTGTGACCCCGGCGGATCTCTTCAGTGGTCTCGCCGGCGAAGGCTGGCGCCTCGCGCGACTGTCGGTCGAGAGCGACGGCGTCTCGCTCACCAACACCGTTGCCGCCGACATCCTCGAGGCGAGCGCGGGGCATTTCGAACTGCACCTGCTCGATATCCCCGACCAGTTCGACAAGGCAGCCGGCACTTCGGCCCTCGCCAACTACGTGGCAATCACGGGACTCAATCTCCCCGGTCTCGAGGTCGTTTCCGGCGATCTGACCCTCGAAGCCCGGATCACCGGCCTTCCGGCCGACCTGCGGGACTTCGGCGGCCCAGATGCCATCCGCCACTGGCAGGCAGCCGGCGGCGCGGTGACGTTGATCAAGCTCGCCGGCGCGCAGCCCCAGCCCAGGGAGAGCTTCGAGATCACCGGTGAACTCCAACTCACCGGCGGCGGCTATCTCCAGGGCCAGATCGACTATGTGACGATGGGCGTGCTCGACCGCCTGAGCCAGTTCCTGCCGCCGGTGCAACTCGCGGTGCTGAAGGGCGCCCCGCAGGCCGACGGCAGTTTCCGCAACACCGTGACCATTGCCGACGGCCAGGTGCGCATCCTCAACCTCGTCTTCGCCCAGCTGCCGCCGCTGTTCTAGGCATCCTCGCCGCCACCATGCTCGCGGACGGCGAACTCCGGCACGTCCTCGGGCGGCGCCATCACGTCCGGCTGGCCGTGCGGACGGCCGAAGTCGGGCGCGGCGGTCTCCTGTCCGGCCGTGATGATCGAACGCCGGACAGCCCGGGTGCGGGTGAACAGCTCCTGCATCCCCGGGCCGTCGCCGACGCGCACCATGCGCTGCAGCCGGCTGAGGTCCTCGAGGAACCGCCCGAGCATCTCCAGCACCGCCTCGCGGTTGGTGAGAAACACATCGCGCCACATCACGGGATCGGAGGCCGCGATGCGGGTGAAGTCGCGGAAGCCCGAGGCCGAGAACTTGATCACCTCGGACTGCGTGTCGGACTCGAGGTCGGCCACCGTGCCCACGATGTTGTAGGCGATGAGGTGGGGGACATGGCTGGTGATGGCCAGCACCATGTCATGATGCGCGGCATCCATGCACTCGACGTTCGAGCCGAGCGCGCCCCAGAACGAAACCAGCCGGTCGACCGCGACCGGATCGACATCGGGCCTGGGCGTCAGCACGCACCACCGGTTGACGAAAAGGTCAGCAAAGCCGGCTGCAGGGCCGGAATGCTCGGTGCCGGCGAGCGGATGGCCGGGAATGAAGTGGACGCTCGGAGGCAGTAACGGTTCGATCACCCTCGCGACGTAGCCCTTGACCGAACCCACGTCGGAAAGGATCGCCCCGGGCTTCAGGTGCCCGCTGATCTGGCGCATGACGTCGGCATAGACGCCGACGGGCGTGCAGAGGATCACGAGGTCCGCCCCCTCCACCGCCTCGGCGGAGTCGAGCGTGTAGATGTCGCCCAGCCCGAGCGTGCGCGCCTCTTCCAGCGTCTCCCGCTTGCGGGTCGAGATCGCCACGGTCCTCGCGAGATCCTTCTGCCGGACCGCGCGCGCGATCGAGGAACCGATGAGGCCGATACCGATGAGGGTGATCTTGTCGAACATCAGCGTTCTCCCGGTGCGCCGAACGCCTTGAGGGTATCCACCACGGCCCGCATGTGTTCCTCCAGCCCGATGGTGATGCGCAGGCCCTCGGGAATGCCGTAGCCATGCATCTCGCGCACCAGCAGTCCCTTGTCGCGTAGCGCCGTGAATGCGGCGCGCGCGGTTGCAGCGTCCTCGAACAGGGCCAGCACGAAATTGCCCTGGCTTGGCGGCACCTTGATGGCGTTGCCGGCCAGTGCTGCGGCCAGCCACTCGCGCCAGCGCGCATTGTGCTCGCGCAGTCGCGCCGTGAACTCGGTGTCACGCGCCGCCGCGGCGGCTGCTGCCTGGCCCGACAGGGACACGTTGAACGGCCCGCGGATGCGGTTGACCGCGTCGACGACATGCTCGGGCCCATACATCCAGCCCACGCGCTCCCCGGCGATGCCCATCTTGGAGAAGGTGCGTACCATCACGACGTTCTGCGCGCGGTCGACGAGGTCGATGCCCACCGAGTAGTCTGTCGCCGTCACATACTCGGCGTAGGCGCTGTCCAGGACCAGCAGGATGTCGGGCCTGAGCCCGGCATGCAGCCGCTCGACTTCGGTCTTGCCGAGGTAGGTGCCGGTGGGGTTGTTCGGGTTGGCGAGAAAGACGATCCGTGTCCGCGCCGTCACCGCCGCCAGCATGTTGTCGACATCGGCGCGGTGATCGGTCTCGGGCGCCAGCACGATCTCGGCCGAGGCGCCGCGCGTGATGATGGGATAGACGTTGAAGCCATACTGGCTCATCACCGCCTCATCCCCCTCCCCCAGGTAGACCTGGGCCAGCAGGTGCAGGATATCGTCCGAGCCGAAGCCGCACACGATCCGGTCTGGCGCGATGCCGTGCACCTCGCCGAGGGCCGAGCGCAACTCCCGCGACGATCCCTCTGGGTAGATGTGAAACTGGTCGGCGTGAGCCCTGTAGGCTTCGATGGCCCTCGGGCTCGCTCCGAGCGGCGATTCATTGGCCGACAGCTTTACCAGCTGCACCCCGGGCGGAGTGTCCGATCGCCCCGGCACGTAGGGCGCGATCCTGAGGATGCCGGGCTGCGGAACGGGGCGAGCGGGAGTGTCGGTCATTTTCACGTCGGGGCGGGCGAAATCGGGCCGGACCATAGGGGAACCGGCCTGCCGTTGCAAAGGAATCCCGGCTCTGACGGCGAACGCCGGGTGCCCTATCCGGCCTCGGCCCCGTCGCGCCGCAGGGCCGCATGCTGCGGCGCCAGCGCCGGCACGCGCACGAAGCGTTCGGCGCGCTTCCGGCGGGTGATGGCGGGGAAGAGCTCCTTGCGCGCCAGCACGCAGTGGACGCCGGCAAAGGTCGGACCGAACACACGCCCGAAGCGCTCGAAGAATCGAGCGGACTTGAGGATCAGCGACCGCTGCGAGGGCGGCAGGTACAACGCGTCCTTCCACTGCTCCGGCACGAAGCTGTGGTCGCGCAGCAGCCGCTCGAGCTGCCCGCGCGAGAACGGATGGCCGTCTCCGAACGGCGTGTTGTCGAACGACGACCAGGTGCCACGCCGCTTTGGCACTATGACGATCAGCCGGGCGTTCGGCGCCGACACGCGCCAGAGCTCGCGCATCAGTTCCTCGGTATCGCTGACATGCTCGAACGCGTGAACCGCGATGATGAGGTCCACCGCCGCGTCGGTGAGCGGCAGCTCCAGCGGATCGCACAGCACCGTATGGGACGGCCCCTCGCGCGGCCAGGCGGAAGCACCCTGTCGTGCCGGCATCGCGGCAACCACGCGCTCGGCCTTGTCGAGCGTGAAGCGCATGTAGGGCGTCGCGAAGCCTAGTCCGAGGACCCGCTGCCCTTTGACGTTGCCGGCAAAGCGCACCACCTCCTCGCGCAGCAGGGCCCGCGAAATCTTGCCCAGGGGTGAGCGATAGAACCCGATCAGCCGCTCGACATGCGATGTCATGATGTGCCGGTCATGGTGTTGTCCGAATACTTTATCTAGTTTTCTGTCATGCTTTGCCCGCGCCTGTCATCCCTGGCGTAGCCACCCCCGGAGTCACCGTGCCGCTTCTGATCGACATCTTCCTCTGCCGGACCGACAATTTCGGCTATCTCGTCCACGACGTCGCGAGCGGCCGAACCGCCGCCATCGACGCGCCCGATGCCAAGGCCATCAAGGAAGCGGCGGCTAGGCGTGGCTGGAGGTTGACCGACCTCTTCATCACCCATCACCACACCGACCACGTCGAGGGCATCCCCGCGCTGAAGCGCGAGTTCGGGGTACGCGTCGTCGGCCCCGCCGCCGAGGAGCAGAAGATCCTCGGCCTCGAGGTACAGGTTTCGGCAAGCGACACGGTCTCGCTCGGCGACACCGACTTCCTCGTCATCGAGACCCCGGGGCATACGCTTGGCCACATCGTCTACTACGATCCCGCAGGCCGCCACCTGTTCTCGGCCGATGCACTGTTCTCGCTCGGCGTCGGCCGCATGTTCGAAGGCCAGCCCGGGCCGATGTGGCACGGGCTCGAGGAACTGCGCGGCCTGCCCGACGACACGCTTGTCTATCCCGGGCACGAATACACCGCCGCCAACGCCGCCTTCGCGCTCAGCGTCGATCCGCGCAACGCAGCCCTCAACATTCGCGCCGGGGAAGTGAAGCGGCAGGTGGAATCCGGGCGCTTCACCATCCCCGTCACTCTCGGCATGGAGAAGGCGACCAATCCGTTCCTGCGCGCCGACCAGCCTGTGCTCGCCAAGGCGATGGGACTGCCTCCGGAGGCCCCGCCCGCCGAGGTCTTTGCCGCGTTGCGCCGGGCCAAGGACGAGCTCAAGGCCTAGCGGCGCAGCGGGCACGGCGCCGTACTTGGGTTAACCCTTTCTTCATCCGGTCCGGGAAAACCCGGGCAATTCATTGCAACCTGCCCCTGCCCCGGCGACGTTGTGCGCCGTGGAGCCCGCCTTCAGGGCGGGCAGCGGAACGGGCGATGAAGTCGAGACGGATCCAGCGCAGGGTGTTCAGGGTGCCGTTGGTGCCCTCAAAGCCGCTCGAGCCCCCCCGGCTGCCCGCGACTACCACGGCCGATTTTCTGAGCCAGCAACTGGTCGAGCCGCGCCCCGCGGCCGTCGGCGAGGCAGTGACCGCCTACAATCGCGGCGCCCGGATGACCGTGCGTCGCATCCCCGCAGGCTATCGCACGACGATCGTCACCTGAGCCCGGGGCTTCAGTTCATCGACACGTCGCGGCTGGCGCCGGTGATGGAGACCGTGAACCCTGCCGTGACGTCGACCAGCGACATCATCATCAGGATGAAGAACACCGAGCTCGAGGCTGCGCCGACCAGCAGGAACTCGACGAGGA
>JAEYZJ010000323.1 GCA_023430705.1 Pseudomonadota bacterium
CGGCTCGGGGAACGAGCCCGGCAGCGGCGCGAAGCGTCCAAAATGCGCGATCCACTCCTCGTCGGTGAGCAGGTCGAGCCCCACCGAGGCTGCGGCCCGCTGGTTGCGGTAGCGCAGGATCGTTTCGGGGAAGGCAGCGGCCCTGACCCTGTCGAAATAGCCTTCGCCGAGCTCTGCGTGGGTGGTGCGGGGTTTGAATGGAGGGGTCACGGGCGGCCGCTCCCCCCTCCCGAACCCTTCCCGCGAGGGGGAGGGTGCTGCATCCAGTCTGTGTCACGATCCAGCGAGAACCACCGGCCGGCATCTTCGCCTTGACGGGGGCGGTTGGGAGGGGGCGTACCCCACGCTGGCCCCTCACGGAAGCTCACCGCCTGAACACCCCCACCACCTCGACATGCGTCGAGTACGCAAACTGGTCTACCGGCACGACGCTCTCGAGCCGATAACCCCCGGCGATCAGAATGGCCGCATCGCGCGCGAAAGTTTTCGGCTCGCACGACACCGAGACGACCGTCCTTACCTTGGAGCGCGCAAGTTCGCGCGCCTGCGCCTCGGCCCCGGCCCGCGGCGGATCGATCACCACCGCGTCGAACGGGGCGAGTTCGATCGGCGCCAGCGGATCGCGGAACAGGTCCCGCACCTTCGCCTCAACCGGCTTCAGCCCCTGCGTGTGGTTCACCGCCTTCTGCAGCGCCGCGATCGCCGGCCGGTCGCTGTCGGCGGCGTACACGCGCGAGGCCTCCGCGAGCCGCAGCGCGAACGGGCCGACACCCGAGAACAGGTCTGCCACCGCCTTGGCCTTGCCCACGCCCTCGACGACCAGCCGCGCCAGCGTCGCCTCGGCCGCCTCGGTTGCCTGCAGGAAGCTTCCCGGCGGGATTTCGACCAGCGCCCTGCCCATCTTGATCGCCGGCGGCCGCGCCATGAACACCGGATCGCCATTGAAGGTGAGCCGCGCGAGCTTGTGCGTGCGGGCGAACTCGGCGAGCTGCACCGGCTTCAGCTTTCGCTCCGACTTCACCGACAGGTCGAGCCCGGTGTCGGTGGCCGTGAAGCTCACGTCGCTGTCGCCGGCGAGCGGCTGCAGGGCGCGCGCAATGCGCGGGGCGTTCCGGCTCAGCACTGGCACGAGGATCGGGCAGGCATCGATGTCGAGCACCTCGTGCGACCGCGCCCGCATGTAGCCGGCGCCGCTCTTGCGCACGTGGAGCGTCGCGCGCCGCCGTCCCGCACCCGTCGCATCGACGAGCGCCGCTACCTCGGCCGCAACCCCGGCGTGTTCGAGCGCCAGCACCACCAGCCCGCGCTTGAACGCTGCATAGGCCTCATGGCCCAGGTGCTGCAGCTGGCAACCGCCGCACGCTCCGAAATAGGGGCTGATCGGCTCGGCCCGCCCGGCGCTCGGCTCGAGGATCGAGAGCAGGGTGCCCCGCTCGCCCTCGCGCGCGATTTCGACGCGCTCGCCGGGCAGGGTGAAGGGGACGAACACGCGCTCGCCCTCGACCTCGGCGATGCCGTCGCCGTGCTGGCCCAGGGACTTGATGATGGTTTCGGTCATGGCCGTGCAGGTAGCAGGGTTTGGGGGCCAACATAAGGCCCCCCGCCCGGTCCCGCCTAGCGGCTCGCCCTTTCGAGCAGGCTCGCGATCGAGAAGAAGGGAATGCCCATCCGCTCGCTGAGCCCGGTGGCACAGGTCGAAACGGTGGAGAGCCCGACCTCGCATCCCGCCGGAATCTGGGCCTTGCCGAAGCGCGTCGCATGTTCGTTGAGCTCGGGCACGAACAGCCCCTTGTCGCCCGCATAGCCGCAGCAGCTGATGGCATCGAGCACCACGACCCGCTCGGCGATCGCCGCCGCCAGCGTATTGATCGCTTGCTGTTCCCTGAGCCGCTGCGCCGAGCAGTTGTGATGCACCGCCACCGCCGGCAGCTTCTGCGTCAGCTTGAGCCGCGGCAGCACCTCGGCAACGAGGAACTCCGCCGAATCCGATACCGCCGCCTCGCCCGGATGCTCGCGCATGTGCTTGGCGCAGGTCGAGGCGTCGGTGACGACGCCGCAGGCGCCCCCGTCCGACAGCCGGTCGAGTTCCGCCCGCGTCCTGCCCTCGACGCGCTCCGCTTCCTCCGGAAAGCCCTTCGACAGGAACGGCTGTCCGCAGCAGGCGCCCGTTGCATGCTCGGGCACCACGGGGTCGTAGCCGGCCCGCCTCAGCAGAACCAGCATCGCGTCGGTTGCCGGCAGCAACCCGTTTTCCGCCGTCGCCGCCCCGAACATACGGGTCGCGCAACTGGGAAAGTAGACGATCTTCTCGCCACTCCCCGCCGGCACCGCGCTGGGCGCGTCCGGTCCCGGCCGCAGCGCCGGCGAGAGGCGCGGAATCGCGCCTCCGGTAATCTTCCGCGCCAGGCCCGCCAGGGCATCGGTTGCGCCATTGCCGATGATGGTGCGGCTGAAGGCCTGCGCCCCCACCGCGAGCTTCATGCCGCGCTCGAGCGCGACCGTGTGGCTCGCCACTACATGCGCGGTGCGCCGCTGCGGCTCGGTCCGCCGCCGCGCCCGCTCGCCCAGCACCATCGAGCCGGTCTCGATGCCGACCGGGCAGCGCAGCGCGCAGACGTTCCCCGCCGCGCAAGTCGCGAGCCCGGCATACTCGAACAGCCGCTCCATCTCGGCGAGCCGTTCCGGATCCTCTCCCGAAGCCCTGAGCCGGGCCCGCTCCCGCGTCACCACGATCCGCTGCCGCGGGCTCATCGTCATGTGATGGCTGGGGCAGGCCGGCTCGCAGAAGCCGCATTCGATGCAGAGGTCGACGATTTCGTCGGCCAGCGGCATGCGCTTCAGGTCATGCACATGGACCTGCGGATCGGCATTGAGCAGCACGCCCGGGTTGAGCAGTCCCTCGGGATCGAACAGCGCCTTGATCCGGTGCATCACCTGATAGGCCGTCGTCCCCCATTCGAGCTCGACGAACGATGCGATGGCCCGCCCGGTGCCGTGCTCGGCCTTGAGCGAGCCCCCGTACTGCACCGACACCAGCTGTCCGAGCGCCACCGAGAAGCGGTCGAACTGCTCGACCTCGGCCGGGTTGGCGAAGTCCGCCGCCATCTGGAAGTGCAGGTTTCCCGCCAGCGCATGCCCGAACAGCACGCCGTCATGGTAGCCGTACGCGTCGAGGAGCTTGCGCATGTCGATGACGAAATCGGCGAGCCGTTCGACCGGCGCCGCGACGTCCTCGGTGAGCATGGTCGTGCCCTTGGGCCGCGTCGCCCCGAACATCGGGATGAACCCCTTGCGCATGTCCCACAGCAGGTGCGCCCGTTCACCGTCGCCATCGGCGAAGTCGATGTCGGTCGCCCCTTCCTCGCGCAGCACCGCGGTGGCCGCCGCGATTTCCTTTTCGAGCGCCTCGGGGCTTTCGGCCGAGATGTCGATGAGCATCGCGGGCGAGGACTCGGTGAAGAAGCGGAGATAGGGCAGCATCACCGGCAGGTGCTCGACCGCCTTGAGCGCCCGCCGCTCCAGGTATTCGGCCGAAGTCACCCCGTGCGTCTGCTGCACCCCGCCATTGCTCAGCCGCGTGATCGCCCGTCCGCACGAATGCGGATCCGGAAACGGGATCAGCCCGGTCACCTTGCAGGGGTGCTCGGGAATGGTGTTGTAGGTCACCTCGGAGACGAAGCCGAGCGTCCCCTCCGACCCCACGATCAGGTGGATCAGGATGTCGATCGGGTCGTGGAAATCGACCAGCGCGTTGATCGAGTAGCCGACGGTATTCTTGATCCGGTACTTCTCGCGGATCAGCGCCACCAGCTCCTCGTCCCGGCAGACTTCCACGTGCAGCTCGCTCAGCTCCTCGAGCAGCAGGGCGTGCGAGGCCCTGAAGTCCCGGATCGAGGCGGGGTCGCCCGAATCGAGCACGGTGCCGTCGACCAGCATCACCCTGAGCCGCGCCATCGTGTGGTACGTGTTGTAGGCGACGCCGCAGCACATGCCCGACGAGTTGTTGTTCACCACCCCGCCGATCTTGCAGGTGGCCTGGCTCGCCGGGTCGGGCCCGAGCTTCTTGTTGAACGGCTTCAGCGCCTTGTTGACGTTGGCGACGATATTGGCCGGCCCCAGCGTCACCTGCTCGCCGCCCGGATGGACGACGAGCTTGCGCCAGCCGTCGCCCAGCACCGCCAGCACCCCATCGGTGATCGACTGCCCGCTGAGCGAAGTGCCCGCCGCACGGAAGGTCAGCGGCAACCGCTCCGCCCGCGTCGCCTCGATGACCGCCCGGACCTCGTCTTCGGTATTGACGATCACCACTGCGGCCGGCACCAGCCGGTAGTGGCTGGCATCGCCCGAATAGGCATAGGTCATCACCGGGTCGGTCATGATCCGGTCGGGCCGGATGA
>JAEYZJ010000050.1 GCA_023430705.1 Pseudomonadota bacterium
CTCGAGCTCAAGCGCGGCGTCGGCCTGCACGAATGGCTCAACTGGGCGCCGCTCGAGCCCGACGGATCCTATCGCTGGCCGCCCTACGACACGGTCGAGGAGTGGCTGACGCGCTACCGGCCGCTGGTCGCCTGGCCGGAGGACGACCCCTTTGCCGCCATCGGCTCGCTCGGCTTCGATTTCGTGCGCCTGACGGTCGATCCTGGTCCGCTGCTCGACAGCGAGGGGGCGCGGCGTGAGGAGGCACTCGCGGTCCTGCGGGCCGGCGTCGAACGGCTGACTTCGGCCGGTCTCAAGGTGGTGGTCAACCTCCACTCCATCAGCCAGGTGCCGCGCCACAGCAAGGACGTGATCAACGCCCCGGCGGCGTCCCCCGAGATCGCTGCCTACGAGGCGATGAGCGTGGAGGTGGCGCGCATGCTGGTGCCGCTCGGCACGGACCGGGTGGCGTTCGAGCCGTTCAACGAGCCGGCGCACTATCCGTGCGATGCGAGCGGCAGCGAGGACTGGCAGACGATCATGGCCCGCACGGTCGGCGCGGTTCGTGCCGTGAGCCCCGAACTCACCATCGTCGCCACGGGCGCCTGCGGCGGCGATGTGCAGGGGCTCGTCGATATCCGACCCGATTTCGACGACCCGAACATCCTCTACAGCTTCCACATGTACGAGCCGCACCTGTTCACGCACCAGCGGGCGGAGCGGGAGGGCGATTTCGCGTCCGGCCTGCCGTGGCCGGCCAGCGCCGGCAGCCCCCAGGCCGTGGTGGAGGCGCTGCGCGCGCAGATGGCCGCGGCGGGGCTGGGCGAGGCCGAGCAGGCGCGCAACATCAGCGCCGTCAGCGGCTACATCGTGCAGTATTTCACCCAGAACTGGGGCCAGCGACAGCTCGAGCAGCGCATCGCCCAGGCGGTCGACTGGGCGCGGGCCAACGACATCCCCACGGAGCGGCTGTTCATGGGCGAGTTCGGCGCCATGCTGATGAGCCCGGATGGTCGCAGCGGTGCGTTCGATGCCGACCGGCTGCGCTACCTCGAGGCGGTCCGCAGCGAGGCGGAACGGTACGGAATTCCATGGGCGGTGTGGGAATACTCCAACCCCTACGGCATGAGCGTCATCCTGCCTCAGGGCCCGGCCACGCCGGACCGGGCGATGCTCGAGGCGCTGGGCCTCTAGCCGTCAGTATTTCGAGATGTCGAGCCGCTGGTCGATGAAGGCGCGCTTGCCGGCGCGCCCGCAGCCGAGACTCTTCACCCGTTCCACGGTGAACTGGATGCGGTCCTGCGAGCGCGTCTGCAGGTCGCGCGCGATGTTGGCCGCGTCCTCGTCCACACCGTCAGCCGAGAGGATGTAGCGGATGGTGCAGTGGCCCGGCCGGTCCTGGAAGAACTGGTACTCGTCGATTCCCTTGAAGAAGCGCGGGCTTTCCGGCGTGAAGTCCACCGTCACCAGCCGGGTCCCCTCGGCGGTGATGAGGAAGCCGGGCTTGCGCCGTGGCGACAGGTCCCTGACCTTCAACCGCTGTCCGTTCGCCTCAGTCGGCAGCTCGACCAGCGTCGCGCAGTCCTCGGTGTCGTAGCGGATGAACGGCATGCCGGTGGACAGGAAGCCCGTGCCGACCAGCCGGCCCTCGACGCCGGGAGTGGTGATCGGCTCGCCCTTCTCGTCCACCAGTTCCGCCAGCCCGTAGAGCGGGTTGAACTGGTAGACGCCGGGCTCGTCCTGCAGCTCGTCGGCGAAGAGCGCCTTCTCGCTGAGGCCGTAGAAGTGGGCGATCGTCGCCTGCGGCCCGAAGGCGGCCGCTATGGTACGGCGCTGGTGGCCGTAGAGCGGCTCCGAAATCGGCAGCACGCCCTTGATCGGCAACTTCGGCTTGCGGCCAAGCGCATGCATGTGCCGGCCCATCACCTCGATGGCCGAGGGGTAGCCATACAGAAACTGCACCCCGTGCCGGTCGATCAGGTCGAGATACATTGCCACGTGCTCGCGCGTCAGCGGGAAGGCCGAAAGGCGCAGTTCGCGCAGGGCCGGCTCCCACTCGCTCAGCACCTTGCCGGTATTGTCGATGCCGACGCCGCGCAGCACGATCTTGGCGTCGTCCTCGGTGAACCCGGCCCGGGCCCAGCTGTCGTAGACAAAGGCCATCTCGCGGGCGCTGCGGTCCTTGTCGAGGAAGAACGAGAAGGGCTTCTCGCCGTTCGAGCCGCTGGTGTCGCCCCTGTCGACGAGGCGGCGTGGCACGGCCAGTGCCGCTTCCCCGGCGGCACGGAAATCCTCCTTGCGCAGCACCGGCAGCCGCCTGAGGTCGGACAGCTCGAACGTCGTGAAGTCGAAGCCGACGCCGAGCGCCCGGTCGAGCAGGTCGCGGTAGAACGGGCTCCCCTTGTGAGCCTTGCCGAGCAGGGCACGCAGCGCCGCGAGGTGCTGCTCGTTGGCGAATGCGGTGTCGGTCCGGGCGCGAAGGATGCGGGCCCGCGTCTGGCGATAGGTCGCGCCGAACTTGGCCTTCGTCGGCACCAGCGAGACGAGCGGCGCCAGCGAGCGCCGCACGATCGCGGGGCTGCGCACATAGGCCCCACGCGCCACATCCATCAGGCTCATTCAGGTCCCCTCCCGCTCAGATGCTCATCCACTCGCCGGCGAGTTCGTACTCGACCGGCTTCATGGTCCCCTTGAACTGCGTATACCCGTCCCCGGGCTTCAGGCCGCCGACGTCGAACCGCGTCGCGCCCCGACGCCGGCTCTCCTTCATCACGTGCCACATCAGGAAGTTGCCGGCATTGACGGCGCGTCCTTCCGGGCCGAACCAGCCGATGTGGTATTCGACCAGCCGGCCGAACTGCACGACGCTCATGCCGGCCACCGGCCTATCGTCGAGCAGCAGCTGGTAGACCCGCACGTCCTCGGGCCGGGCGGCGCGCATGGACCTGAGCAGCGTGGCGTCGGCGGCGTTGAAGCCCTTCTCGGCCATGTTTTCGGCATGGCGCGCCAGCATCCATTCGAAGGTCTCGTCGTCACCGGAGATGCGGAGCGTCACGCCCGCGGCCTCGGCCTTGCGGTAGCGGTTGCGGAAGGTCGAGGCGAGGCCGGCCCAGATTTCGGCCTCGTCGCGGTCGAGGTCGATGCGGCCCGAGCGCCAGGAATGACGGTGGCGGACCCGGAAGCCGGCCTCGCGTAGTTGCCGGTCGCTGGACCCGCCTGCCGGCAGGGCCGGGGCGATCAGCAGCGGCCCGCGCCAGCGCCGGCGCAATGCCCTGTGCACGCCGACGACGATCCCGTGCGGCGGCTCGGCATCCAGGAAGAGGGGGCCGCGGTTGACGCGCGTCACCAGCCGGAGCCCCAGGCGGCGGAGCTCGAGCACCGTCGCGAAGGCGACCGGGCGGCCGCCATCCGAAAAGACGGCGCGCCGCACGGTCCACCCCTTCGCCGCCTTGCCTTCGCCATAGGCGAAGCCCTGTGGCAAGTGCGGGTCGGGGCATGAGGCGATCAGCGAATCCCATTCCGCCTGATCGGCGGTGATGCGGATGTCGATCGCCTCCCTCGCGTCCCCGGTGTTGGCCGGGGAAACTCGTGGGTCCGTAATGGTGGCGTCCATGGCCAATTCAAGCATCCTAGCGCGAAACGCCCGGTTTTCCTGATGCGCAAAAGAAGTATCGCCGCCCAGCAAAACTCGGAAACAAAAGGTTACCTTAGTATTAACGGCAGGCCTCGAGCCAAACCTCCCGCACGGTGTTGGCATAAGGTTCGAGATCAAGCCGCTCGCGGTGCAGTTCTCGCGCCGCCGCGCCCAGGTTCAGGCGCAGCTCGCGATCGGCCACGAGCCGGGTCAGCGCCCGGGTGAGCGCGTCGACATCACCGGGAGGCACCAGCAGCCCCGTCTTACCGTCGTGCACGATGTCCTCGACGGCGCCCACGGGCGTTGCGACGATCGCCAGACCCGAGGCCATGCCCTCGACGATCGACAGCGGCAGGTTCTCGATGAAGGACGGGAGGACGAGGATGTCCGCTCCCGCGATCAGCTCGGCAACCCGGTCACTATCCACCCAGCCGGGCAGCTCGACCCGATCGGCAATGCCGAGTTCGTCGGCCTTGGCCATCGCCATCTCGATGTCGCCGTCGCCCGCAAGCGTGGCGCGCCAGCCCGGGATATCGCGCATGCGATGCAGCGCGTCGCCGAGCTGCGGCACGCCCTTGGCGTCGCTGAGCCGTCCCAGGTAGAGGATGTGCACGCAGTCGCCCCCGCCAGCATGCGGAAGGATCGGCCGGGCCGAGGCATTGGGTACGATGACGATGCGGTCGGCGGCGGCCGGAACCCGGCTCGCGACGAACCGGCGCCAGGTCTGGCCAAGCACCACGATCCGCGCCGCGCCCTCGAACATTTCGGTGATCCGCCGGTTGAGTAGGCCTGGCCGGCCCGTCCAGAAATCGGGGTAGCCGCCGCTATGCAGATGCAGCACGTAGGGCACCCCGAGCCAGCGGCAGAGCCGGGCGACCTGCAGCTTGCGATAGGTGCTGCCGCGGCTCGAGAGGTTGATGTGGACGAGATCGAGGCGACCTGCCGTCCGCATCGCCACCATGCGCATCATGAAGGCGGCGAGATAGAAGGGGGAGAGCGCGATGTGACCGGCGCCGCGGGTGGCGCCGAAGCGCACCTCGAGGCGGGTCGAGCCGTTGCGCGCGAGTTCCTGCTTCAGCGCCGCCATGACACGGTCGATGCCGCCCTGGCCTGTCGCCGCGGCGGGCGTGGCGACCAGCACGTGCAAGCTTCTGTCCGGAGTGGCGCGTTGCAGCATGGCGGTCGAGATACGACGCGCCGCCGGACGGCGAAAGCAAAGCCTCGCGGCAAGGTTTATGTCGGCAAAATCGCATAAAATTGCCGGCATTCACCCTCCCGGCCCAAAGCGCTGGTTCGGGGCCGCGCAGGCGGCTATCGACAGCTCAGGCACCCGACGGGTGACAATGGGAACCGCCTCGTGCTGCTGCGCTCGACCCTCATCTACGCCCCCGCGATCGTGCTCACGCGCCTGTCGGCGCTGCTGCTCCTCGTCGTCGCGACGCGGCTGATCGACCAGACCGAGTATGGCCTGCTGACCCTCGTCGTCACGGTCGGCGAGCTCACCGACGCCGCGGTAACGCGATGGTTGCGCATTTCGCTGCTGCGCCTTGGCGGAAAAGGCGAAGTCAGCCGGGGCAGTGTAGCGCTGGCGGCACGGGTGCTGGTCATCACCACGCTGCTCGGCCTTGCCGTCGCGGTCGCTGCGGCGGGCTTCATCGCGCCCGAGCGCTGGTTCGATTTCGCGGTTGCGGTCGGGGCCTATCTCGTCGTCGGCTCGGCCAGCCGCTTCGCGCTCACGCTCGTCCAGATGCAGCAGCGGCACTCGGCCTACTCGCTGCTCGAGTTCCTGCGCGCATTGCTGCAGCTGGCCCTGCCCATCGCGGCAATGGTGCTGGTTTCCGGCTCGTTCCTTGCCGTGTCGCTTGCCTCGAGCGCAGGCGTCCTCATTGCCGGCATCGTGGCCCTGCGGATCGCCGCACGCGGCATCGCGGCGGGGCCGCCCCGCTTCACCCAGCGCGACCTTCTCGCCCTCGGCGTCCCGCTGATTGCCACCGCCATCGTCGGCTTCGGCCTCCACAGCGCCGAACGGGTGCTGCTCAAGCTTTACTACGATGCCGGTGCCGTCGCCGTGTTCGCCGCCGTCTATGCCCTGGCGCGCCAGCCGATCGACACCATCGCCAACGCCATCAACATCGGGGCCTTCCCGGAGATGGTGAACCGCTTCGACAGCGAGGGGCCGGCAGCTGCCGGGCAGTTCCTGTCGCAGCAGATGGCGCTGATGGCGCGCCTGACCTTCCCCATCGTCGCCATGCTGGCGGCGCTCGGGCCCGATCTCGGCAGTCTGCTGCTGCCGGCCGACTACCACCAGGACCTGGCGCTGCTGTTCCCGATCATCGGGCTCAGCGTGCTCTGCTCCAATTTCGCGACCTTCGTGTTCGAGAACGTCTTCCATGCCCACAAGAAGCCGTGGTTCCTGATCGCCGTCATGGCGCCCGGATCGGTGGCGACGATTGCGCTCTCCCTGCTGCTGATCCCCTCCCATGCCGAGGTGGGCGCGGCGCTGGCGCTGGCCGGCGGCACGCTGACGACCATGCTCGCCACCGCTGCGCTCAGCCACCGCCTCACGCCGGTGCCGATCCCGGTGCGACAGCTGCTGCTCTCGTTCGGCGTCGCGCTGGCCACCGGCGCTGCGGCTGCCATCGCCGGCGCGCTCATGGGCGAGACCTGGAGTCTCTACAGGCTCGCTGCGGGCGGCATTGCGGGCGGGTTCGTCTTCCTCGGACTGCAGACGCTGATCCATCCGGTCGAGACGCGCGCCCTTGCCG
>JAEYZJ010000062.1 GCA_023430705.1 Pseudomonadota bacterium
ACGAGGATGATGACGCCGCTGATCCAGTTATCGAGCAGGTAGACCTGCGCGATGTTGCGGAAGAATATCTCGACGAGTTCCATCGGAGCGGGCAGCGGCGCCAGTCCTTGAACGTAGTCGGTGGCGAGTTTCGGCGCATCACCCGTGACCCTCAAGGCGCCGAAGGAGTACGCGCCTGCCACCAGCAGCCAGCCGGTGAGCACGAAAGGACCGGTCGATCCCGGGATGCCCCACTTCGCCGTGAGCGTCGCGCTGAAGGCGGCAGTGACCACCGAACTCGCCGCCGCCCCGACGATGATGTAGATCCAGAGCGCGGGCGTCGCCGCGATGAAGGTCGGCAGGGCGACGCCGACGAGAATCCCGTTGAAGCCGTAGAGCCCCGAGGAGAGAGAGGCGTCGTCGCCGCCGATGAGCCGCGCCGTCGCCGTGGCCACCACGACACCCAGCGCCGCGCCGATGGTGGTCGACCAGTCGCCGGAAAAGTAGGACGCGACGGCTATCGCCGCAAGGATGAGCACGCCGGTGATGACGTTCTCCATGAAGTAGACCTGGCTCGCGCCGCGCAGCACCTGAACGATGAAGTTGTTGCTCTTGTCCATGTGCGCCTCCGGCCTCAGCCCCACAGGAATGCTTCAGGCAAGGTGCGGCCACGCGCCTCCTCGCGGACGATGCGCCAGAAGCGCCGGACCTGCTCGCGCACGTCGTAGGTCTCGGTGCCGACCGCGCGCAGCATCAGCCCGGCATCGTTCGGCAGGCGGCTGACGCCTGCCGCCGCGCGCCGCGGCGCCTGCGGGAAATGGGTCTCGAAGCGCTCCTTGATCCGCGTCGCGACCTCGGGCGGCGTGAGGCACATGATGTTGGCGAAGGCGTCGAAGCCTCCCATCACGGCGGCATCGTCGATGCTCGCATCGCCCTTCTCGATGAGGATCTTCTCGGTAAAGACCTTGCGCCCGCCGGGTCGGCGCACCGCGACTGCCACCGAGAGCAGGTCGAGCCCGAAGCGCTCCTGCGGATGATGGTGCTTGCGTCCGGCCAGCAGCATCTCGCCATAGAGCAGCGTCGCATCCTCGGCGACGACGATGTCGCTCTGGTTGATGAAGCGGGAGTCACGATAGGCGATCGTGAAATCGGGCAGGTACTCGAGGTACGCTCCGCTCTCGACGCGGACGCTCTGGTGCTGGGAGGCGTAGTTTGCGTCCATCTGGTGGATGCGGTTGGCGCTCTGCGAGGTGACGTGGGCGCAGGCGCCCTCCTCGACGCGGATGTCGATGCGGTAGCGGTCGCCCTGGAGGATGCCGCCGCCCACCGAGATGATCGTGCAGATCGGTAGCTCCGGCATGGCCTCGTCCCAGTAGAGCGCCCGCTGCACGAGGAGCGGGGTCACGCGGTAGAGGTCGCTGAGGATCGAGCGTCCGTCCTTGAGCGAGAAGCCGAGGCGCAGTTCTCCCACCTTGCCGGCTGCGGCGGCCCGCATCTGCGCAGGCTCGGTCTGGAAGCCGCGCAACTCACGCGCGGCGTCGAGGCGACCGAGGGGCGCGTGGAGCGTCATGACTGGGCCTCCGCAGCCAGGCGCGGGGCGACCTTCACGTCGAACAGCGCCATGTCGAGGATCATGTCGATGAGCGTGTCGATGCCCTCGCCGGTCTTGCAGTTGGTGAAGATGAACGGCTTCTTCCCACGCATCAGGCGCGAGTCCCGGTCCATCACTTCGAGGCTCGCGCCGACATAGGGCGCGAGATCCTTCTTGTTGATCACGAGGATGTCGGACTGGCACACCCCGGCGCCGTTCTTGCGCGGGATCTTGTCGCCCGCGGCGACGTCGATGACGTAGATGTAGAAGTCCGCCAGCGCCGGGCTGAAGGTGAGCGTCAGGTTGTCGCCGCCGGACTCGATGAGGATCACATCGCTGTCGGGATACTTCTCCTCCAGTTCCTCGACTGCGGCGATGTTCATCGAGGGATCCTCCCGCACGGCCGTGTGCGGGCAGGCGCCGGTTTCGACGCCCACGATCTTCTCCTCGATGAGGATGCCGTTGAGCGTGCGCCGCACCTGCTTGGCGTCCTCCGTCGTCACCACGTCGTTGGTGATGATGAGCGGCTTGATTCCCATGTCGATGAGGCGCGGGGTAAACGCCTCGATGACGGCGGTCTTGCCGGAGCCGACCGGACCCCCGATGCCGATGCGCGTGATCTTCTTCATCGTCATTCTCCTTCGCCCCTTCAGTTCATGAACAGGCGAACATGGGTGGTGGTGTGATGGGCCACGAGCACGTCGAGCACGGGTGCGAAGGACGCCATCTCGTCGAGCGCAAGGTCGCGCACGGCGGCGTAGTCGGCTTCGACGCGTGCCTGGGCAGCGAACAGGATGCGTTGCGTGTCCAGATGGTCGATGCGCATCAGCCTCAGGGCAGCGCCGAGAACCATGGACGCCAGCGCATAGTGCTGCATCACGAAGGCCTCGACCTCGTCGACACCGGCCGCGGCCAGCGTGAGCGCGTGGCCGACCGGCAGGCAGCCGGGGGTGGCGCCCGACTTGATGTCGCCGAGCCAGCGCGACAACAGCGGCGCCGGCATGATCTGGTCGGCGAGTTCGCCGAACTTCCTGCCGACCCTCGTCAGCATCATCTGCTGCTCTTCCCCGACGCGGCGGCAGTAAAGCTCCGCATCCACTTCGCGGACGCGCTTGTAGTCTGCGCCCCGTGCGGCGCGGTGCGCATGCAGCAGGGCCACGCCATCCATCCGCGCGCTCTGGCGCAGGATCAGCTCGACGTAAGCCTCGAGGCTCTCGGGATCGGTGACGATCCCGGTCTGCACGGCGGATTCGAGCCCGTTGGAGAAGGCGAACGAACCGATCGGCAGGGTGGAATCCGCCAGCTGCAGCAGCCTTGCGAGGTGCACCATGCCGGCCGGAACGGCCGGGTTATGGAACTCGCCCGGCCTCATTGCTTGCTCGCATGGTGACTGTGGGGGTGGGAATGGTGGTGATGCCCGTACCTGTGCTCGTGCGCATGCGCATGGGCCGCCCCGTCTTCCGTCTCGCCACCTTCATGCTCGTGCCGGTGCGCGAACCCGTTGTGATGATGCCCGTCCTCGGGCTGCCCCGCGGGCTTGGCAAGCGCGTCGTGGTGATGGTGCGGCGACGCATCAGCGCCGGCAAACAGCAGCCGCACTTCGCCGGCGTCGAGCAGGGCAGCGATCTCCTCGCCCGGTGCGAACCGCGTTCTGATGTGCTGGAAGGCATGGGTGCGCATCACCGACGACATCACCTTGTGGTCGACGGCCAGGGGCACGTAGACGGTGGTGCCCTTGATGACCGCCGGCCAGTGCTGATTGCCGAGCGCGTGGCCGAGTTCGAAGCAGGTGCGCAGGATCTCTGCCGGAGGCAACTTCTCGATGTCCGCAAGTTCGATGACCAGCACGTCCTTGAGCGCGATGCGCGCGGCCACGATGATCCCGGTCTCGGGATCGTGGTACAGAACATCGCCATCATGCAGGTGCTGTGAGCGCGGCAGCGCGATGGCGAGTTCGATCCCGCCTTCGCTGGCCTTGCGCAGCCGGTTTTTCGGCGCTTCCCATTGTTCCAGCACCAGTTGATCGACGACGCCGTCAGCTGCCTGTGCCTGCCAGCGTGGGTCGCGCAAGTTGCCGAGGGTGCCTTCTACGAGGATCATGTTTCTCTCCGGGGGATCACGGGCGCACCGGCCGGGACGCGACACGCACGCCGATCCAGGTTGCAAGGAACCCGACCACGACGCTCGCTACGATGTAGAGGATGGCCACCGGCAACTGCCCTGGCCGCAGCATTTCCGAGTAGGCGCCGTAGATGAACGACGAGAACGTCGACATGCCGCCGCAAAGGCCGGTGGCGATGAAGAGGTTGGCGTTCTTGGATGCAACCCGCGACTGCGTCAGGGCGAACGTGAGGCCAAGCAGGAACGAGGCGAGGATGTTCGCCGCAAAGATGTCGAAGGGGAAGACGGCGCTGTAGCGGCCCAGCATGAGCATGAAGAGTTCGCGCAGGATGGCCCCGAGCCCGCCGCCGACGAAGATGAGCAAGGCTGGCATCATCTCCCTCCCTCACAGCCTGCCGAGCGCTGCGCCGGCGGCCGCGGCGAGCAGCCCGGCCACCACCGAAGTCGTGAGATAGCCGACGGCACGGACCTGGGCGCCCGCGTTCGACATCTTCACCGCATCGAGCTGCATGGTGCTGAAAGTCGTGTATCCGCCCAGGATGCCCGTCAGCACCAGTGCCGAGATGAGGTCGCCGTAGCGATGCTCCCAGCCGAGTGCGAGAATGGTGGAGATGTAGGCGATGACGAAGCCGCCGGACACGTTGATGAACAGCGTGCCGAACTTGTAGGTTGAGCCGAAGGCGCGATCGAACATCATGCCGACCAGCCAGCGGAGCAGCGAACCGATGCCTCCGCCGACGCCGACCCAGATGATGTCCAGTACTCGCATCGATCCTCCGCGAATTCAGGGTGCTCCGCACCCGCGATGAATGGCCCTGGCTCGCGCAGCTTCAGCTGAAGAAATACAACTGCGTGAGTGGCAGGGTCTTGGCTGGCTCGATGGTGGCGTGCGTGCCATCCACCGTGACGGCGAACGTCTCCGGATTGACCTCGATGACGGGCAGTGCCGTGTTTCTGATCAGCGACTTCTTGGTGATTGTGCGGGTGCGATAGACCGGCACCACCGTCGACTGCAGGTCGTAGGCGTCTACGATCCCGTCTTCGTAGGCTGCGTGTGACGTGAAGGTCAGGCGCGTCGATGTCAGCGCCGATCCCATGCTGCCGAACATCGGCCGATAGAGGACAGGCTGGGGCGTCGGAAGCGATGCGTTGGGGTCGCCCATCAGGGCCCAGGAGATCATCCCGCCCTTGATCACCATCTTCGGCTTGGCGCCGAAGAAGGCCGGGTCCCACAAGACAAGGTCTGCCATCTTGCCGACTTCCACCGAGCCGATCACATGCGACACACCCATAGTGATCGCCGGGTTGATGGTGACCTTGGCGACGAAACGCAGCACGCGTTCGTTATCGTTGCCTGACGCATCGCCCGGATAGGCGCCGCGCCGCTGTTTCATGAGGTCCGCGGTCTGGATGCAGCGCACCCAGTTCTCCCCGACCCGTCCCATCGCCTGGCTGTCGCTGGAGATGATGGCGATGGCGCCGAGGTCGTGGAGCACGTTCTCGGCCGCGATGGTCTCGACGCGCACGCGGCTTTCGGCGAAGGCGACGTCGGTTGGAATCTTGGGGCTCAGATTGTGACAGATCATCGTCATGTCGAACAACTCGGCCTGCGAGTTCACGCCGTAGGGCAGTGTCGGGTTGGTCGAACTCGGCAGCACGTTCGGCTGGCCGGCCACGCGGATGATGTCGGGCGCGTGCCCGCCGCCTGCGCCTTCCGTATGGTAGGTGTGGATCGTGCGCCCCTCGAACGCGGCTATGGTGTTCTCGACGAACCCGCCTTCGTTCAGCGTGTCGGTGTGGATGCAGACCTGAACATCGTAATTGTCGGCGACTGCCAGCGTGTTGCGGATCGCGGCGGCCGTGCTGCCCCAGTCTTCATGGATCTTGAGGCCCATGGCGCCGGCATGGATCTGCTCTTCGATGGGCATTGGCGCCGACGCGTTGCCCTTCCCCAGGACGCCCGCATTGACGGGCCAGGAGTCGAACGAGCGGAGCATCAGTTCGATGTTCCACGTGCCCGGCGTTATCGTTGTCCCGTTCGTCCCGTCCGAGGGGCCTATGCCGCCGCCGAACAGCGTCGTCACGCCGTTGGAAAGTGCTGCCTGCGCCTGCTGTGGCGAAATGAAGTGGACGTGCGCGTCGATACCGCCCGCCGTGAGGATCAGGTGCTCGCCCGAGATTGCGTCCGCGCCGGGCCCGAGAGCCAGTCCCGGCGTCACGCCGGACATGGTCGAGGGGTTGCCCGCCTTGCCGATGCCGCAGATCCGGCCGTCCTTGATGCCGACATCGGCCTTGATGATGCCGAGCACCGCATCGACGATGGTAACGTTCGTGATGACCAGGTCGGGTGAGCCCGAGGCGCTGGTCAGTTCGGCGTCAAAGCCCATGCCGTCGCGGAGCGTCTTGCCCCCGCCATAGACGGCTTCCTCTCCATAGACGCGCAGGTCCTCTTCGATCTCGATGTAGAGGTCCGTGTCCCCGAGGCGGATCTTGTCGCCAGCCGTTGGACCGTAGAGATCGGAATATTGTTGCCTGGAAATCTTGGCCATCTACGTACTCCAATCGGTCGGTTGGGCAGGCGTTACGACTTGCTCTTGAATCCGTATCTGGCGGCGCGCTCCATCGCGTCGACGAGGCGGGGGCGGCTGTCGTCGTAATCTTCGTCGCCGACCCAGCCGTTGACGAGGCCGTTGAACCCGAACACGCGCTGCTTGCCCTGGTAGGGCACCAGCACGACCTGTTTCTCGTCGCCCGGCTCGAAGCGCAGGGCGGTGGTGGCGGGAATGTTGAGGCGCTTGCCGAAGGCCTGCTCGCGGTCGAACTCGAGCGCGGCGTTGACCTCGAAGAAATGGAAGTGCGAGCCGACCTGTACCGGCCGGTCGCCCGTGTTGCGCACCTTCAGCGTGGTCGTTGGATAGCCCGCGTTGATCTCGATGTCGCCGGCGCCCAACACGAGGCCGCCGACAGGGGCCTTCTTCTGGTCCTTGCTCATGATGACACCTTTCGGGCGCGGTTCACTTGATCGGGTCGTGGACGGTGATCAGGCGGCTGCCGTCGGTGAAGACGGCCTCCACCTGGACGTAGGGGACCATCTCCGGGACGCCTTCCATGACGTCGCCGCGCGTGACCGCCTTGGACGCAAGCTCCATGACCTCTTCGACGGTCTTGCTCGCCCGGGCGCCATCGAGGGCAGCGACGGAGATCAGGGCCACGCTTTCGGGATGGTTGAGCTTCAGTCCCTGGTCCTTCCGGCGCTGGGCGACCATGGCGACCATGTAGATCATGAGCTTGTCGATCTCACGGGGAGTCAAATGCACTGGATACCTCCTCACAAGACCTGGTGCGTCTAGTCACCCTTAACTTCAAACAACAGCAATCAAAATGCTGCCAAGTTTTGAATTAAAGGGGCATCACCAACAGTTACGATGTAACTATTGGCTGTAGAGTGAAAAAGACACATAGCCCAGACATGAGTCTGGTGCCAACCCGTTTCTTGATATCAATTTAATCCGAAGGTCGCTCATCGCGCCCTTAAGTCAGAACCTGCAGGAATGCGTGGGGAAGTACGTAAAATGACTGCCGCGGAACTGGGCTGAGCAGCTGGCAGTGCGACTCCGCGGGCCTAGCCGCGATTGGAGACGAACCGGATGAGCCCGGGGAACGCCCGATAGGCCAGCTCGATGAGCTTGCCACGGCCGGGATAGTTGATCTCGCGGCCGCTCCGGAAGGCGCGCTCGACCGAGTCGACGACCTCCCCGGGCGATATCATCTGCGCCAGCCTCTCACGCCCGGGCTTGAGGATCGCCGGGCCACCTTCCTGCGCCTGGGCGATCAGCGGGGTATCGACCGCCGGCGGGCAGACGAGCTGGAAGCGCAGCCCGCGTCCGCGGTTCTCGCTCATCAGCACCTTGGCGTAGTGGTTGATCGCGGCCTTGGTTGCGCCATAGGCGCCGAACCGGTCGATGGGCACGAGGCCCGCGGTCGAGCCGTAGATGACGACGTCGCCGCGGCCGCGCGCGAGCATCAGCGGCAGCACGAGCCCGACGGCGTTGACGGTGCCGCCATAGTTGATCTCCATGATCTCGTTGATCCTCGCCGGCGGGGTCTCGACCAGGGCTCCGCCGGGCATGATCGCTGCGCAGACGATGAGCCGCTCGATGGGCCCGATCTCTCGCTCGATCCGGGTGACGGTATCGGCGAGGAGTTCGTAGTCCGTCACGTCGCAGACGAAGGGGACGACGCCTTCCTGGTGCGCCGCGAGCTCTGTCAGCGCCACTTCGTTTCGGTCGATGACGGCGACTTTCTCTCCCGCCCTGGCAAGCCGGATGGCGTGCAGCCTGCCGATGCCGCTGGCGCCACCGGTGATCAGGGTTGCGCCGGTCACCGCTGGAACTCCATCTCGAACGGGGTGTCGTCGCGCTCGAGCCAGAAGGCATAGGGGCCGGCCACGCCCTTGAGGTCCATGATCCCCAGCATGCGACGGTCGTCGATCCGGGCGAAGTGATCGAAGATCGGCTTGTTGTCGTAGGCCATGGTCCCCGTCGACCGGCCCCGGAACTCGATCATGCGCATGCGCGCCTTGGATGACCGCGTCTCGAGGAAGGGGCGGGCCAGCGCCATCATCGTTCCCAGCGCCCCCGAGCGCGGCAGGGGCATCGTCAGCGGCACCAGCTTGGGATCGACCGCATAGAGCGACGTCCGGCCGGCGCCGTAAAAGAGGAGCGGATGCACGGCGTCGGCGCTTTCGAACAGCTTGCCGTACCATCCGGTCGGCTCCAGCAGGCCATCGAGCAGGTGCCCGGTGCGGATTTCGAAGCCGCGCCAGCGCCCGAGCATGAACTCGAGGTCGGTGGGCGGGAGGCTGTCGAAGCACCGAAGCGCCTCGTCGGGACTGGCCTCGCGGCGGGAGAGGATCTCTTCGATCATCGCGGGGGGCCTCCGGGTCTCGGCTCGTTGCACTGGTGTCGCCAAGATGGTGCCCGGCGCCGGGATCGGCAAGGCGCATGCCGACTGCCGCCGCCAGACCGGCGCACGCGCATCGCTCATCACCGGCACGGGGCGTAGTCTGTGCTCGTCTGAGCGATCTCAGGTCAACCAGTCGACCACGATGTAGGTGAGCGCGGAGATCGCGGCCGCGGCCGGCAGCGTCACGAACCAGGCGACGACGATGTTGCTGGCGATGCCCCACCGAACCGCCGAGACGCGCCGCGCCGCGCCCACCCCGACGATGGCTCCGGTGATCGTGTGTGTGGTCGAGACCGGAATGCCCAGCCAGGTCGCGCCGAACAGCGTGATGGCGCCGCCGCTCTCGGCACAGAACCCCTGCATCGGCGTCAGCCTGGTGATCTTGGAGCCCATCGTGTGGACAATGCGCCAGCCGCCCGCCAGCGTTCCCATGGCCATGGCAAGCTGACAGGCGATTACCACCCAGAAGGGAACGTGAAACTCCCCGTCCAGCATGCCCTGCGAATAGAGCAGCACGGCAATGATCCCCATCGTCTTCTGGGCGTCGTTGCCGCCGTGACCGAGCGAGTAAAGCGAGGCCGAGAAGAACTGCAGCACGCGGAACGCCCGGTCGACCCGGTAGTGCGTCGCCCTGACGCACAACCACGAGACCACCAGCACCAGCATCAGCGCCAGGACGAACCCTATGGCTGGCGACAGGAAGATGGCGCCCACTGTCTTCGCCAGTCCGGCGAAGACCACCGCGCCAAGTCCGGCCTTGGCAACGCCCGCCCCGACAAGTCCGCCGATGAGGGCGTGCGAACTGCTCGAGGGAATGCCGAGCAGCCAGGTGATGACGTTCCAGACGATCGCGCCCACGAGCGCGGCGAAGATGACCGATGTGTCGACCACTGACGCGGCGACGATCCCGGTACCCACCGTCTCGGCGACGTGCAGCCCGAAGAAGAAGAAGGCGATGAAGTTGAAGAACGCTGCCCAGAACACGGCGAACTGCGGCCGCAGCACGCGGGTGGAGACGATCGTCGCGATGGAGTTTGCCGCATCGTGCAGCCCGTTGAGGAAGTCGAAGAGCAGCGCCACTGCGACGAGCCCGACGACGACCGGAAATGCGACCGCCGCCTCCATGAGCTAGATATTCTCGATGGTGATGCTGGTGATCTTGTTGGCCACGTCCTCGATGCTGTCGACCACCCCTTCGAGGTCGATGTAGAGGGCGCGACCGATGAAGAAGCGTACCGGGTCGGATTGCCCGTGTTCACGATAGAGCGTCTTCATCCCGGCATCGTGCAGGTCGTCCGCCTCCGCCTCGAGCTTCACGATCGCTTCTGTCAGCTCGGCGATGCGCGAGGCGTTGGCATTGATGCGCGGCAACATGCCGATCGTGTCCGCCATCATCTTGGCGGACTGCACGGCGGCGCCTGCCATGGCGCGCATGTCCGGCTCGAATTCGGTCAGTTCGTAGAGCTGCACCGTCTTCACTACCCGCTGCATCTTGTCGACGGCATCGTCCATGGACTGGATCAGCCCCGTCACGTCGCTGCGGTCGAAGGGCGTGATGAAGCTGCGGCGCACCGCCTGCATGACCTCGCGCGTGATCTCGTCCGCGTCGTGCTCGAGCTGGATGATGCGGTTGCAGTGGCGCGCCAGTTCGGGGGGATCGCTGAGCATGAGCTCGAGCTCGGTGGCGGCCTCGACGACGAGGTCAGCGTGCCGGGCATAGAGATCGAAGAACTTCTCTTCCTTGGGCATCAGTGCCCGGAACCACTGCAGCATGTGTCTTCACCCGCTGTCAGCTCCTACAACCCGCCAGGTCGACCGAAGGCTGCAAGGCAATGCAGGATTATGATCCACGATCAGGGTCATTGTCCGTACCAGTCGACGACCGCTTCGATGTCGGCGTCGCTGAGGTGCCGGGCGACCTTGGCCATGATGTCCGCGTGAGGGCCGCCGCGGGCCGCGCCGTGCTCGCGGAAGAGCTCCAGCTGGGTGCGGAGGTGATGCTTCCACTGTCCGGCGAGCCGGGGATACTCGATCCGTCCCGCCGAATGGCAGGAGTCGCAGGCGGGAACGTCCCGCTCGCGCACGCCGTGCTGCGCGATCTCGCGACCGGCGTCGGGGCCTTGCGGCGTGACCGCACTGCCGCGTCCGAACTCGGTGGCGAGGCGGTCGATGGCGGCGTCATCCAGCGTGCGGGCCACGGCGATCATGGTGCCGCTCTGCCGGGTGCCGTCGCGGAAGGCGCGGAGCGCTGCGGCGAGATAGCTCGGCGAGTGGATGTCGAGGCGAGGCGCGACGCCGTCGCGACCCTTGCCGTCCGTCCCGTGGCAGCTAAGGCAGGCGCCGCGTTCGGGACCGGCCAGCTCCCGGTACTGCGCTGCGCTCATCCCGGGCATCGCCTCAATGAATGCAACGACCGACCAGACCTCGTCGTCGCGGAGGCCGGAGGGCCAGGCCGGCATGGCCGACTGACGGATTCCGTGCTTGACGGTCCAGAAGACGCGGGCGGCCGGGCGCCAGTGCTCCATCTGCTCCATGAGGCGCGGTGGCTCGGGGACGATATCGGCGGCAAACTGCTCGGGCGGCCCCGCCGGGCTGCCGTGGCATTGCGCGCACACCATGTCGTAGTGCCCGGCCCCGCGACGGACGAGGGCGGGATCGGTGAGGTCCGGGGTTTCCATGCTGGCGGAGCGCAGCGTCACCGACTGGCGCGCGGCCATGGTCTGCAGCCAGTCGACGGGACCCGACTGGCCGCTGCTGGCGGCCATGTTGGGAATGCCCGAGAGCAGGAACAGCGCGATGCCGAGCACACCGAGCAGCGCACCGGCGAGAGTGAGGCTCAGCCTGTTCATGGGCCGCTGGCCCGGGCACCGAGGACGCGTGCCATGAGGATGAGCCCGCCCGTCATGTACACCACGCCGCCGATGGCGAGCATCACCACGCCCCCCAGCTGCTGGTCGGCGATCGGTGTCAGCCCGAACCAGCCCCCGGCATGATGGCCATGGTAGATCGGGCGGGGCGCGAGACCGAGGAGCGCGCCCAGGAGCGTCATGTGCATGGAGGTAAAGAACAGCGTCAGCGCACCCGCCATGGCGCTGTCGGTCCGCGCCGGTGCGCCGAGCGCAGTCAGCCAGACGAGCAACGATACGCCGAAGAAACTCAGTTGCTCGATCGCCAGCATGAACGGTTCGGTTCGCGAGGCGTGATGCAGGGCAGGGACATGCCAGCCCCAGACCACGACGAGGTCGAGGACGCTGATCGCGATGGGCAGGGCCAGCGACGTGGTCGCCCGGATGCGCGGTGCCAGCCCTGCCGCGATGAGCGGTACCGCCACCCCCACGACCGTCATGTGCAGCCACATGTGCGCCGAAAAGCTCACCGGAACGAGCCCCGGGAGCGGTCCCGCCCAGGCAAAGAGGAGGACCGCGAGACCGGCGATGAGGAGGGTGCGGGTGCTCATCGGCAGGTCGTGAGATAGAGCATGGGAATGGCGACGTAGAGCACCGCCACCGCCGAGAGCACGCAGAGCATCAGCGCGACGTGGCTGAGGAAGCGGTGGCGCTCCTCGGGCGTGTTGTGTTCGAACTCGAAGTCGTTGTCCGTGAGGCTGCGCCCACGCACCCGCCACAGCCGCCAGGTCGACAGCGCGATCAGGCCGAGCGCCAGGGCGGTGGCGGCCAGGATGACCAGGGTCGGCCCCGCCAGGGCGGCGTCACGCCCGGCCTTCTCGCAGTAGACGGCGGCGTAGACGTAGCAGAACAGAAAGTGCGCGGCCCAAACGATGGGGGACGCGATCACCCGCCACAGGTCGGTGCCCGTGCCGGTCTCGCGCCTTACTTCCTCTGTCACCTTTCCTGTCATGTGAGTAGCGGGAAGCCTCCGATCACCAATGCCGTCAGCAACGCGCAGAATCCGGCAAAGTGCCAGTAGAGCGTCACGTTCCACAGGTCCGCGTCGTAGCGCTGCGTCAGCCTGCCGAACACCGAACGGGCGAGACAGTAGCCCTGCATCAGCATGCCGGTGGCCAGGTGCGCGACGATCCAGACGACAAGCGCACAGACGATGGCCGGATAGGAGTGGCTGGTCGGATCTAGCCCCGTGGTCACCGGGCCGGCGATCATCGCCGCCGCAGCCCCGCCCGCCGCGAGGAAGCCGGCAACGAGGGCCCAGCGCGACGGCACGATCGCGCCCCGCGCGTTGAGCAGGCGCGCCCCCAGCGTCATGGCCCATGCAACGATGGCCAGAGCCCCGGCAACTGCCGGCCACTGCCAGCCCGGGCCCGTAACGCCGGGCGGCGGGAAATCGGTGTGGATGGTCCAGAAGAAGAAGTAGCCGAACACCAGCGCGAGGAACGCCGTGAGGTCGCCGGTCATGGTGATGAACATGGCCCACCACCCGGTGGATTTCGGACCGGATACGTAGAGCGGCAGCGGCTTGCCGTTGCCCGGGTCCTTTTCCTCGGCCTCCGGGATCACCGCCGTACCCGTCCACAGCCAGTATAGGGTCGCGCCGAGGAAGACCGCCCCGCCTGCCGCGACGAGCCACCACCACTTGTAGGTCGAGAAGATGAACACGGCTCCGAGCCCGCCCGCCGCGATGGCGGGAACCCAGCTCGGCGTGCCCACGCGCAGGATCTGCACCGGTTGCGCATCGAGCACGGAGGTGACCAGCGTCTCGCGTTTGCCCTCCTGGGCGTGGGCGAGCAGGCCCCGTCCCTCGGCGATGGTCTGGGGCAGGTGCGGGTCGTCCCAGACCGGATAGCGGCTGTGGATCTCGGGGATGGACCGCATGCCCCACGGTTCGCTCGGCACGGGCGTTGCCCATTCCAGCGTGCCGGCGTTCCAGGGGTTCATCGGCGAGGCCGCTTGCCGGCCCTTGGGCCGTATGCAGTCCCAGGCCATGACGAGGAACCCCGCGGCCAGCACGAATGCGCCGAGCGAGGAAACGAGGTTGAGCCAGCTCCAGCCCATCTCGGCGCCATAGGTGAAGACCCGCCGCGGCATGCCGAGCAGCCCGGTGAGGTGCATCGGCAGGAAGGCGACGTTGAAGCCGAGGAACATCAGCCAGAACGCCCAGATGCCGAGCTTGCGCGAGAGCTGCTTCCCCATGGCGAATGGATAGTAGTAGTGGACGCCCGCCAGCACCGGGAACAGCAGGCCGCCGATCAGCACATAGTGCAGGTGCGCGACGACGAAGTAGGTGTCGTGCGCCTGGAAATCGAACGGCGCGACCGCGACCATCACCCCCGTCAGCCCGCCGAC
>JAEYZJ010000063.1 GCA_023430705.1 Pseudomonadota bacterium
GGCTGCAGGATATAGCGACCGGAGATGAAGAGATTGGAGGGAGCGTCGGCCGGCTTGGGCTTTTCCACCATGCCGGTGATGCGAAATCCGCTGTCGGGGCCGCCCCCCCTGGCTACGATCCCGTAGCTGGACACGTCCTTGGGATCGACCTCCTCGACGCCCACGATGTTGCCGCCCAATTCCTCGTAGGCGTCCATCATCTGCTTCAGGACACCCGGCTTGGCCCGAAACACCATGTCCGGCAGGAGGAGAGCGAAGGGCTGGTCGCCAACCAGTTCGCGCGCGCACCAGACTGCATGGCCGAGGCCCAGAGGCTCCTGCTGGCGGGTGAAGCTCGTCTGCCCCGCGGACGGCAGGTCCGTCTGGAGTTCCTTCAGCGCGTCGGTCTTGCCCCGAACCTCCAGCGTATGCTCGAGTTCGAACTGACGGTCGAAGTGATCCTCAATGACGCCCTTGTTGCGGCCAGTGACGAAGACGAAGTGTTCGATGCCGGCCTCACGCGCCTCGTCGACGGCGTATTGGATCAGGGGCCGGTCGACGACCGTCAGCATCTCCTTGGGCATGGCCTTGGTGGCCGGCAGGAAGCGCGTGCCCAGGCCCGCAACCGGGAACACGGCAGTACGTACGCGTTGTGACAATTCGATCCCTTTCGCTGGCGGCGCGCTACCTACCTAGCGCGCTCCCTTTCGCGTTCCTAGTTCACCTGGCGTCGGCCGATGGGGAAGTAGGCAAGGCCAGCTTCCTCGACGGCAGACGGTTCATACAGGTTGCGACCATCGAAGATGGCCTTCCTTGTCAATCTCGTGGCGAGCGCACCAAAATCCGGTGCCCGGAACGCCTTCCACTCGGTGACGATGACCAGCGCATCAGCGCTGTCGATCGCGTCGTTGGCCGTTTCCACGAAGCTCAGCGCCGCATGCTCGCCTTCCAGATCGAGCGCGAGCACTCGCCGGGCCTCGATCATAGCCACCGGGTCATAAGCACGGACGCGGGCACCTCGACGCACCAGGTCGGTGATCAGCACGCGGCTGGGCGCGTCGCGCATGTCGTCGGTGTTAGGCTTGAAGGCGAGGCCCCATACCGCAAAGGTCATCCCGCTCAGGTCGTCGCCGAAGCGGCTACGGATCTTGCCAAGCAGCACGTTCTTCTGCACCTCGTTGGCTTCTTCCACCGCTTCGAGAATTCGCATCGGATGCCCCCGTTCTGCGGCGGTGCGGCGCAGGGCGCTCACGTCCTTGGGGAAGCAACTGCCGCCGTACCCGGTCCCGGCGTAGAGGAAGCTGTAGCCGATCCTAGGATCGGAGCCGATGCCCCGACGCACGAGCTCGATGTCGGCCCCGAGATCTTCGGCGAGGTTGGCGAGTTCATTCATGAAAGAGATACGGGTCGCAAGCATGGCGTTCGCCGCATACTTCGTGAGTTCGGCAGAGCGCACGTCCATGACCATGGTGCGGTCGTGATTGAGGGTGAACGGCGCATAGAGGTAGCGCATCAGTTCCAGTCCGCGCCGGCCGCTCGTGGTGCTGTCGGCACCAATCACGATGCGATCGGGCCGGCTGAAGTCGGCGACTGCAGCACCTTCCTTCAGAAACTCCGGATTGGAAACCACCGTGAAGTCGGGCTGGCCCAGCCGGATACGCTCGTCGGCATCGGCGGCAAAACCGCGCTTCACGAGCTCCTCGGTGACGGCCTCGGCAACGCAGTCACCTGTTCCTACGGGAACCGTCGATTTGTCGGCGATCACCTTGAAGCCGGTAAGGTGCTGGCCGATCGAGCGCGCCACAGAGAGAACGTACTTGAGGTCCGCCGAGCCATTTTCGTCCGGCGGCGTTCCGACGGCGATGAAAAGCACCTCGCCGTGGTCGACCCCATGGGCAATGTCGGTCGTGAAGGACAAGCGTCCGGCCTCGCGGCTGCTGGCGACGACGGCATCGAGGCCGGGCTCGTAGATTGGAAGCTCGCCGGCATTCAGCATCGCGATCTTCGTTTCGTCCACGTCCACGCACGCTACATGGTTGCCCGCATCCGCCAGGCATGCCCCGGTCACCAGACCGACGTATCCGGAGCCAAACACCGTAACTCTCATTCAAATCCTCAAATGTTGCTCGTAGCATACATCAGCCACGAGACGACACGCAGCAACTATCACGGCCAATCGAGGATGGGCGTGTCGCCTGTGAGAGGCTGCCGCCCGGCTTCCCCGCCGCGGGATAGTTCAGGCTGCAATTCCGCCGCAGCTCCGGCCAGGTCATTTGGCTGAAACTGGCCACATAGCTGCCATGCAAACGCCGCATCCGCCCGAAAATCACGCGGAATTGCTCGCTTTTTACTAACAAGCTGCCTAGGCAAGGTGCCCCGGTCGACACCATGGACAATTTTGCCCTTGTAAAACAGGGTTACTATATCCTTAACGTTAAGACGAAGGGGCTCCTGGGGCAATTGCGGCTTGCCTACATCGGCGCTGGGACTGTTGATGAGTGAGATTTACTTTGGCCCGCAGCGTGTGCTGCGTCACCGTGGTCGCAACATATGGGCTGGCCGCACCGCACCCGAGCGCGTTGACTGGGACGACGGCCGCCATTCCGTCAGGCTGCAGAGCGAACTGCCGCTGACGCTGGTGGATGGAGTTCCACTTGTCCTGCCGGACACATTTTCCTTGGCGGCGCAGCGCTTTCTCAAGCGGGCCCTCATCGACATCCCCTTGTCGGCGGCGACCTTGATCGTGCTGTCCCCGCTCCTGCTCGGATTGATCCTGGCGGTCCGGCTGAGTTCCAGGGGACCTGCCCTGTTCCGCCAGGCGCGCGTGGGCCTCAATGGCAAGGAGTTCATGCTGTTGAAGTTCCGCACCATGCGAAGCGAGGCGTGCGACGAGACTGGACTGGCTCAGGTGGTCGAGGACGACGATCGGGTCACGCCGATAGGGCGGTTCCTGCGCATGACGAGCCTCGACGAGTTGCCGCAGCTATGGAACATCCTCGTCGGTGACATGGCCATCATCGGCCCGCGCCCCATGGTTCGCGGGCAGCGCGCGGGCGGTGTCGACTACGTGGAGGCGGTACCTTATTACGACTATCGCCACCGGGTGAAACCGGGGCTCTCCGGCTGGGCCCAGGCCAACGGGCTGCGCGGGCCAACCACGGAGCTCACCTCCGCGATCGCCCGCATCGACCACGACTGCGCCTACGTGCAGAACTTCTCACTGGCTCTCGATGTAAGGATCATCTTCCGCACGATGGTGCGCGAGTTCCTGACCGGCTCCGGCGTCTAGGCCGCCGACCGTGGACTTTGCTCGCGTGCGTCGCTGGTGACGAAAGGCCCTGCATTTTCGCGCGAAACGCACTAGCTTGCGCTCAATTCCGACTACCTACCGAGTGCAAGTGTGAGCAATCCTACTGCTTTGATAACGGGCGTGACCGGCCAGGACGGCGCGTACCTGGCGCGGCTGCTGCTGGAGAAGGGCTACACCGTTCACGGCATCAAGCGCCGGTCGTCCTCGTTCAACACCGGGCGCATCGAGGACATATACCAGGATCCGCACGTCGAAAATCCGCGGCTGATCCTTCACCACGGCGACATGACGGACTCTACCAACCTGATCCGGATCGTGCAGGAGGCGCAGCCGGACGAAATCTACAATCTTGCTGCCCAGAGCCATGTGGCGGTCAGCTTCGAGACACCGGAGTACACAGCGAACGCCGATGCGCTGGGTACGCTACGGCTGCTCGAGGCCATCCGCATCCTCAGGCTGGAACGGAAGACGCGCTTCTACCAGGCGTCGACCTCGGAGTTGTACGGGCTGGCGCAGGAAGTCCCGCAGAAGGAGACAACCCCCTTCTATCCGCGCTCACCCTACGCCGTAGCCAAGCTCTATGCCTACTGGACCGTGGTGAACTACCGCGAAGCCTATGGCATGCATGCCAGCAACGGCATTCTGTTCAACCACGAGAGCCCGCTCCGCGGCGAGACGTTCGTGACGCGAAAGATCACGAGGGCCGCCGCGGCGATCAAGTTGGGCAAGCAGGACAAGCTGTACCTCGGGAACCTGGACGCGCGGCGCGACTGGGGCCACGCAGAGGAATATGTGCGCGGCATGTGGATGATCGTGCAGCAGGACATGCCGGACGACTATGTGCTGGCCACCGGAGAGACGACGCCTGTCCGCTCGTTCGTGGAGTGGGCCTTCGAGGATGCCGGGATGAAGCTTGAATGGCGGGGGAGCGGCATCGACGAGAAGGGATACGACTCCGCCACCGGGCGTTGCCTCGTCGAAGTCGATCCTCGATATTTCAGGCCCACCGAAGTTGACCTGCTGATCGGCGACCCCACCAAGGCGCGCACCAAGCTTGGGTGGACGCACACAAAGACAGCGCGTGAACTGGCGCGCGAGATGGTCCTCGAGGACCTGAAGGTGATGCAGACGGCTCCGGTAACGCGGGGATCCTGATGTACGACCTCAGAGACAAGCGCATCTGGGTAGCGGGCCATCGCGGCATGGTCGGCTCGGCGGTCGTTCGCCGGCTCGAGCGCGAAGGGTGCACGATCATCACCGCAACGCGAACCGAGGTCGACCTGGCACGGCAGGCGGAAGTGGAGGAATTCGTTGGCGCTTCCCGGCCCGACATCGTCGTGCTGGCCGCCGCCAAGGTTGGGGGCATCCTGGCCAACGACACGTACCCCGCGGAGTTCTTGCTCGAGAACCTGGCCATCGAGAACAACGTGTTCGGGGCGGCGCATGCGGCCAACGTCGACCGGCTCCTGTTCCTCGGTTCCAGTTGCATCTACCCGAAGATGGCGCCGCAGCCGATCACAGAAGACGCGCTACTAACCGGCCCGCTGGAAGAGACCAACGAATGGTATGCGATCGCCAAGATCGCCGGCCTCAAGCTGGCCCAGGCGTTCCGCAAGCAATACGGTCGCGACTACATCTCGGCGATGCCCACGAACCTTTATGGTCCGGGGGACAATTTCGACCTGAACTCGAGCCACGTCTTGCCGGCACTGATCCGGAAAGCGCACGATGCGAAGATCAACCGCGCCGAGAGCATCACCGTGTGGGGCACCGGCTCGCCCCGCCGGGAGTTCCTGCATGTGGACGATTGCGCCGACGCGCTGGTCCACCTCCTCAAGCACTATTCAGGGATGGAGCACGTCAATGTCGGATCGGGCACGGACCTCACCATTCTTGAACTGACCCGGCTCGTATGCCGGGTAGTGGGCTACGATGGCCCCATCGTGCACGACCTCAGCAAACCGGACGGCACGCCACGGAAGCTGATGAGCGGGGCCAAACTGCGCGGACTCGGGTGGACGCCACGCATCTCGCTGGAGGCCGGCATCGCCGAGACCTATCGCTGGTTTCTCGAACACGAAGCACACGGGGCGCCGGCCGGGGCCAGCGGGCGCGGGTAAGCCGTTCTTAGCACCTCGACGCTAGCGTCGGACGCAACTGAACTGGGGGCAAGCATGGCGATTCTGGTCACGGGCGGAGCGGGGTATATCGGCAGCCACATGGTGCTGAACCTTGCCGATTCCGGCGAGACAGTGATCGTGCTCGACAACCTGACGACCGGCTTCGACTGGGCCGTCGACCCTCGGGCCAGGCTGGTGGTGGGCCAGGCTGGTGACATGAACCTGGTCAGCGACATCATCGCGCAGTACCAGGTCGATGCGATCGTCCATTTCGCCGGGTCCCTCGTGGTGCCCGAGTCAGTCACCCACCCGCTCAAGTACTACGCCAACAACACTACCACCTCTCGCAACCTGATCGAGGCCGCGGTCAACGGCGGGGTCAAGCACTTCATCTTCTCCTCGACCGCCGCGGTCTACGGCGACGCGGGGCTCGAGCCTGTTACCGAGGGCAGCCCGCTCGCGCCAGAGTCGCCCTACGGCAGGTCCAAGCTGATGACGGAGATGATGCTGGCCGATACAGCCGCAGCGCATCCGTTGACCTACGGTGTCCTGCGCTATTTCAACGTTTCCGGCGCCGACCCCCGGCAACGCAGCGGACAGTCCTCGCCCACCGCAACGCACCTGATCAAGGTCGCGACGCAAGCCGCCCTCGGCCAGCGGCCGCGAATGAGCATTTTCGGCACGGACTTCTCCACGCCGGATGGCACAGGCGTGCGCGACTACATCCACGTAACTGACCTCGTCAACGCCCATGCCCTCATGCTCGCCTACCTGCGGGATGGGGGTGGCCCGATCGTTGCCAACTGCGGCTACGGTCGAGGCTTTTCGGTGCGGGATGTGGTCCAGGCCGTAAAGACCGTATCCGGCGTGGACTTCCCCGTGGTCGAGGAAGTGCGTCGGCCGGGCGACCCGGCGTCCGTGGTGGCCAACTCGGACAAGATCCGCAGGCTGCTAGGGTGGAAACCGGCGCACGACGACCTGGGCGAGATCGTGCGGACGGCTCTCGACTGGGAACGCTACCTGGCCACGGGAAGCCATCGCCGCTAGGAAGGGCTCGGCCTCCGGGCCTCGGTCTTACTGCCGACGGTTACGCATTCTATCGTTCGTACTGGTGCAGGATGATTCTCGATGGCCTCCCTGTTCGACCGCCTGTTCGGCTCGGACCGCAACGGTGACGCGACCGCTACGGGGCTGAAGCGGCCGCGGCTCGCGATGCCTACCTCTCCCGCCGTCGCCTACTGCATCGGCGATGTGCATGGCTGCCTGGCGCTGCTGCAGATGATGGAAGAAGCGATCGTCGCGGATGGAGCCGGGTTCGACGGCGAGAAGTGGATCGTCCTGCTGGGCGACGTAATCGATCGCGGGCCCCGTTCAGCCCAGGTCATCGATCATCTCCTGACGCCGCCACCGGCTGGGTTCAACCGCTTCTGCCTGGCGGGAAACCACGAACAGGGAATGCTCGAATTCCTCGAGGCGCCGCGGCGCAGCACGTGGTGGCTCGAGTACGGCGGCATGGAAACGCTTGCGTCCTACGAGATCGATGCAAGCGAAGTGAGGGAGGGCAGGATGTCGGCTACGAGGCTTCGGCACCTACTCGGCAGCTACGTGCCCGAGGAACACCGACAGTTTCTGCGCGGGCTGCCAGTGGCGATTGAAACGCCCGACTGGATCCTCGTCCATGCGGGCCTCGAGCCCGGACGGCCGCTCGCGCGCCAGACTGACGAGACGCTGCGATGGTACCGCGACGACTTTGCCAGCCGCTACGACGAGTGGGGCAAGCTGGTCGTGCATGGGCATACCCCGCTCGACGAGGTGTTCGTTTCTCCCTACCGGATCGATGTGGATACCGGTGCGGTCATGTCTGGCCGACTATCAGCGGTGCGCCTGACGCCGGGCGCATCCCCCGTTGTCATGCAGGTCACCGCTGGGCGGTGGTCGGCCTGAGCCGGCGAGCAGATCAGGCCCGGCCGAACTCGTCCTCGATGCGGACGATATCGTCCTCCCCCAGGTAGGAGCCGGTCTGCACCTCGATCAACTCGAGCAGGATCTTGCCCGGGTTCGCCAGGCGATGGACTGAGCCCAACGGCAGGTAGATCGACTCGTTCTCTGTCAGCATCGTCACCCGGCCATCGATCGTGACCTCGGCGGTTCCGGTAACCACGACCCAGTGTTCGGCACGATGGTGGTGCTTCTGCAGGCTCAGCTTCTTGCCCGGCTTGACGAAGAGGCGCTTCACCTGGAAGCGCTCGCCGTTCAGGACTGACGAATAGCCGCCCCACGGGCGATAGGCAGTGCGGTGGATCTCCGTCAGCGCCTGCGTCTGGGCGTTGGCCTTCAGGGCCTTGACGATCGGTCCGACCTTCTGTGCCTCGGACAACCGACCGACGAAGATGGCATCCTCCGTTGCGACAACCGCCACGTCGTCGAGCCCTTCGACGACGACATGGGCGCGCTCCGACACCACCATGGAGTTTCGGGTGTTCGAGAGGGTCGCGTTCCCGGTGACCACATTGCCGTCAGGGTCCTTGCCGGACGATTTCCAGACGGCATCCCAAGCTCCGAGATCGGACCAGGAGTAAGTCACGGGGACCAGAGCCACCTTTTTCGATTTCTCGAAGATGGCGTAGTCGACCGAGATGTTGGGTGCGCGGGAGAACGCATCCGTGTTGAGGCGAATGAAGTCGAGATCGACCTTCGCGGCCTCGACGGCCTCGCGTGCGGCAACGAACGTCTCGGGCGCCAGCGCCTCGACTTCGGCGAGGAAACTCTGCGCCCCCAGCATGAAGGTGCCCGAGTTCCAGTAGTACCCGCCCTGGGAGAGCATCCTCTCCGCGGTCTGCCGATCTGGCTTCTCGACGAAGCGCGCGACCTCCCGCACTCCCCCGCCGAGCTCTGGACCCGCCTCGACGTAGCCGTAGCCGGTTTCCGGTGCGGTGGGGGTTATTCCGAACGTCACGAGCCGGCCCTGCCGTGCCGCCTCTGCCGCAGTGGCCACGCTCCACCAGAAGTTTTCGTCGGGGACCACGGCATGGTCCGATGCGAGGACATGCAACAGGGCCTCCGAGCCGAACTTCTGGCGCGCGTAGAACGCACCAGCCGCGATCGCGGCGGCCGTGTTGCGCGCCACCGGTTCCAGCAGCACCGCTGCCGGCGTGATACCGAGCTCCTGGGCTTGCTCGGCCACGAGGAACCGGTACTCGGAATTGGTGATCACAATCGGGGCCGTGTACCGGGCCGCGTCGCTTACGCGCTGCAGGGCCTGCTGATAGAGCGAGTCCGGTCCCGTGAGGGGAAGAAACTGCTTGGGTCGGGCTGATCGCGAGAGCGGCCACAGGCGTGTCCCCTGCCCGCCTGCAAGGATCAGAGGAACGATCAGGTTGACCTCGGTCATGTGGTTGGTCCCAACTCTATCACCCGGTTATTTGCCATGGTCCCTCGCAGGATTTCCAGCCCTACTGAAGCGAACAGTTCGCCGTGGTTGACCGAAGGGGCGGCCCAGGGCAACCGACCGGTTGAAGTAGTGCTGGTCAGGCTTCAGGTTGTGGCCTACTTGCGAAGAGATTTGGAGGGTTCCACTTGACTGAAGCGCTTGCCCGGACGCGTCCCGAGCGCCGGACTTCCCCACCCTGCCGCGCCGGCGCGGCCTTCGGCCCGCACAGATGAAGGCATTCGTCACGGGGACCGCGGGGTTCATAGGCTTCCACGTCGCACAACGGCTGCTGTCGGACGGGTATCGCGTCGTCGGCTATGACGGCGTCACCCGCTACTATGACCCCGGGCTGAAGCGCGATCGGATCGCGATCCTGCAGCAGAACCGGGAGTTTGTGCAGGTGGAGGGCATGCTCGAGGATGCGGCGGCGCTGCACGACGCCTATGCCATGAGCGATGCCGATATTGCGTTTCACTTCGCGGCCCAGGCAGGGGTGCGCTACAGCATCGAAGCCCCGCAGAGTTATGTTCAGTCCAACGTCGTGGGTACGGCGAACCTTCTGGAGGCCCTGCGAGCGAAGCCTCCGCGCCACTTCATCTTTGCGTCATCCAGCTCTGTGTACGGGTCAAACAGCAAGGTCCCGTTTGCCGAGACCGACCCGACCGACGAGCCGCTGTCGATATACGCTGCGACCAAGCGCTCCGGGGAGGCGATGATCCACTCCTACGCCCATCTGTACGGGATCGCCTCGACCTGCGCTCGCTTCTTCACTGTTTACGGCCCATGGGGCCGGCCGGACATGGCGGCGATCAGGTTCGCGACGGCCATGCGCGCTGAACGGCCGATCGACGTCTACGGTCTCGGCAGGATGAGGCGTGACTTCACGTATATCGACGACCTCGTGGCAGCTGTGATGGGGCTCGTGCCGTGCGTGCCGGAGATCGGCAGGCCCATCGGGCCAGACAGCCTGTCGTCCTCCGCGCCGTTCCGGACAGTCAATGTCGGAGGGGGAAATCCTGTGGAGCTCCTGGCATTCATCCGCTCGATCGAACGGTCGATGGGTGTCAGGGCGGAACTGAACCTGCTGCCGATGCAGTTGGGAGATATTGCCGCCACGGCGGCCGATACCTCGCTCCTGCGCGCATTGGTGAGAGACCTGCCCAGCACCGCGCTCGACGAGGGCGTCGACCGCTTTGTGGCCTGGTTCCGCACGCGCGGCTAGCAGCTCAGGCGATCAGCAGGAAGTCGGCCGCAGTCAGACTCAGGTTCTTGGAGAGGGTCGCGATCTGCGTGTGCGCGGCTCCGCCCGCGCCATCCGGGTCGTAGTAGAGCGCGCCGGTCGACGCATTGTAGATGATCCGGTCGCTGCGGTCGGTCGCCATTTTGCCCCTGGTGAAGGCGTCAGCGCTCAGCTCGCCGATCTTCAACGCCTTGAACACCGAGACGCTGAGGGCGATGGTGTCGTCGCTGACGCTGAAGTCGGTGATCTTGTCGACGTTCGACTTGCCCAGTGCGGTGTCGAACACGAAAGTGTCCTTGCCCTTGCCGCCTGTCAGCGTGTCCGAGCCGAGCTTGCCATTGATGGTGTCGTCGCCGCTGGTGCCCTTGAGCTTGTTCGCCGAGGAATTGCCCGTCACACCTGAAGTCACGGGGACGGTCGGCGGCGGCACGGGCGTGCTCGAGTCGTTGGTTGTCGCGCTCGACGTCGTGGCCGTTGCCTTGCCGTCGGCCTCGACAAGGAAGTCGGCGGCAGTGAGCCCCAGGTTCTTTGACAGCGTCGCAATCTGCGTGTGCGCGGTCCCGCCTGCTCCATCGGGGTCATAGTAGAGTGCGCCGGTTGACGAATTGTAGATCAGCCGGTCGGTGGCGTCGGCGGCGGCCGAGCCCTTGCGGAAGGCGTCGGCGGTGAGCGTTCCGGCCTCGAGCGCGGTGAACACCGCGGCGCTGAGCACGATGGTGT
>JAEYZJ010000015.1 GCA_023430705.1 Pseudomonadota bacterium
GATCCTCGCCGCCGTGAGCCAGCTGGTCGGCGTGGACCTGCCCAGCTTCGAGGGGCAATCCGCGGGACACCTGCTGATGGAGGGCCTGGCGATATTGTTTCTGCGGAAGGGGGTGAAGGGGTGAGGCTAGCGGAGCTTATTGCACTCAGTGCAGAGTGGCTTACCGCCGGTGCCCTCACGGCGGTTTTCGCTCTCGATATTGTTGCCGGTGTTGCAGTCAGTGTTGTTGTGGTGAACGCCGGACTTGATCGAGTGCCACGGGGACTTCTTCGCCATGCGATGCTCCTGAGTTGCGGAGCATGTTTTTATGAGGCGGGGGTGAGTCGATCTCCCGCCACGATGCCCAACCGGGTTTTCCCGTAGACCACCAAACCGCGCTACCCGGTCTGCGAGGTCGCAACCCGCATGCAAAGATTCATCACATTGTGTTTGACTGGGTGCGTAAGTTACATACTATGTCTATATGCATACCGTCTCCGAACTGAAGAGTTTCCGTCGGGCGGCTGACAAGGCCGGTATGTCGGAGCGAGATATCGATGCCTTGATCAGCTACCTGGCGGACAACCCAACCGCCGGGGACGAGATAGTCGGCACCGGTGGGTGTCGAAAGCTGCGGTTTGCAATTGAGGGCAACAACAAGGGCAAGAGCGGCGGCGTTCGCACGATCACGCTGTTCTTTGGGGAAGACCTCCCGGTCTTCCTCGTTACCGTCTTCGGCAAGTCACAGAAGGTGAGCTTGTCACAGGCAGAGAAGAACGTTCTGAAGGCCATCGCGGACCAAGTCGTAAGAGAGTACCTGGCCAGAGTGCAGACCATCGCACGAGGAGAGACAGCATGAGCAAGAAGGCATTTGACCAGATCGCAGAGGGGCTGAATGAGGCCCTTCTGGTCGCGCGCGGCGAAGCGAAGCCGTTCCGCCTTCATGTCCCGGCCGAGATTGACGTGAAAGCCATTCGCACGAAGCTGGGCATGACCCAACGGGACTTCGCCTGGGCCTTTGGTTTTGGTGTCGACCAGTTGAAGCAGTGGGAACAGGGGCGCTCCCGGCCGCTGGATGCGCTTCGTGCCTACCTCCTGCTCATTCAGGCAAATCCCGAGCGGATGATGGAGGCCTTGAAGGAGCTCAGGGCCTCGGAGACTACGGCCTACGCCGAACCCAAGCGTTCAGCGCGGGGCTGAGGTGCGAGGGGGGCGCCGCCCCATTCATCCCCCATTCATCCCCCCACCCGCATAAGCGGTGGCATGAACAGGTTTGCATCGACAGTGCTGGCCGGCGTCGTGGCGCTGGGGCTGGGGGTGGGGTTTGCCGCTCCGGCCCTGGCGCAGGAGTGCCTGGGCCGTCGCGAGATCCAGGAAAAGATCGACAGCGGCGAGCTCATCCAGCTGTCCCAGGCGCTCGCCCGTTCGGGCGTCGACGGCAAGATCATTTCATCGCAGGCCAAGGTGTGCATGGTTGGCGGCCGCTGGGAGTGGCAGGTCAACGTGATGGACGAGTACGGCGAAAGCAGACCGGTGAGCTTGCCCGCCCAGTAGGGCCTTCGATAAAATGACGGCGGGACGTTGTTGCGCGTAAGGGCCGGCATTGCGCCGGGCGCGACTTCCGGTCGTGGCGGCAAAGGGGACGTTTGAATGCGCATTCTCGTCGTGGAAGACGACACCAATCTCAACCGCCAGCTGAAAGAGGCGCTGACCGAAGGGGGCTACGTCGTCGACGTCGCCTTCGATGGCGAGGAGGGGCACTTCCTCGGCGATACCGAACCCTATGACGCGGTCGTGCTCGATATCGGCCTGCCGCAGATGGACGGCCTGTCGGTGCTCGAGGAATGGCGCCGCGCCGGCAAGAAGATGCCCGTGCTGCTGCTGACCGCCCGCGACCGGTGGAGCGACAAGGTGCAGGGGATCGACGCCGGCGCCGACGACTACGTGGCCAAGCCCTTCCACATGGAGGAGGTGCTGGCTCGTGTGCGCGCGCTGGTCCGCCGCGCCGCGGGGCAGGCGAGCAACGAGATCGTCGCCGGCTCGGTCCGGCTCGACGTCAAGGCGGGCAAGGTGACCGTGGACGGCCACGCCATCAAGCTGACCAGCCACGAACTGAGGCTGTTGAGCTACCTGATGCACCACAAGGGCAAGGTGATCAGCCGCACCGAGCTGACCGAGCATCTCTACGACCAGGACTTCGACCGCGACTCCAACACGATCGAAGTGTTCGTCGGCCGGCTGCGCAAGAAACTGCCCGAAGACTGTATCCAGACCGTGCGCGGACTGGGCTACCAGATCGCCGAGGATTGAGGCGCAATGGCGCGTGGCGCCGGTAACAGGCCGATGCATCGAACCGAGGTCTGCCCGCTTGCCTCACGAGGGGGGCAGCTGCCGGGGGCAACCGCCCAGCGGATACGCCGGCCATGAACGTTGCCGCCGCCATTGCCGGCTTCTGGGAGACGTTGCGGCACCGCTTCTTCCGGCGCCCCGTGTCCGACCCGCCGCACCCGCACCGCAAGCGCTCGATTGCCGCCTCGCTGTTCCTGCTCTCGGCCGGCTGGCTGGCGGTGGCGCTGGTGGCCACGGCGTTCCTGTTGACCGAACTCTATTCGCGCGCCCTCGACAACAGCCTCGTCGAAACGCTGGAGTTCCACGTCGAGACGCTGACCGATCTCAGCCTCCTCGCCGATACCCCGAAGTCGGACCAGATCAAGGTCGCCGATCCGCGTTTCGACCGGACCGGTTCGGGCTGGTACTGGGCCATCCGCGCCGATGACGGAGAGCTGCTGAACTTTTCCAACTCCTATGTCGGCATGGTGCTCGACCCGCTGCCCGGGCCGTTCGACGCGACCAACACCAAGACCGCCGTGCTCACCGACCCCTTCGGCACCAAGATCCGGGTGGTGGAGCGGGCCGTGACGGTGAACGGGCTGCCGCTCCACATCATGGTGACCGGCTCGCTCGACGAGATCCTGTCGCTGGTCGACGAATTCCGCGGCCAGACCCTGATCGTGCTCGGCGCGGTGGCGATCATGCTGGCGGTGATGTCGACCATCGTCGCGCGCATCTCGCTGCGCCCGGTCGGCCAG
>JAEYZJ010000166.1 GCA_023430705.1 Pseudomonadota bacterium
TCCTGGTCGGGGTGTCCAACCGGGCGGACAGGGCCGCGCCGTGCTTTGCCGCGGCCTACCTGTTCGGCATGGCCTACATCGCCACCGAGTTCGCGTTGCCGTTCGACCGGCACCTGCAGCTGGCCTACACCGCCGGCTTCGCCTTCTTCCTCGGCGCGGTGCTGGCCGTCACCTATGGCGTGGCCCGCCGCTACGGGGTCGGGCTCAACTGGATGGCCATGGCCGCCCTGGCGGTCGTGTCGGTAGCAGCCAACTGGTACGCCTACCTGCTGGAGCACGACTCGGTGCTGCGCAACCTCGTCTACCAGACGCCCTACGCGATCCTGCAGGGCATCGCCGCCTGGATCATCTTCACCTCGCGGCGGCGCCAGCCGATCGATATCGGCCTCACTGCCCTGTTCGTTCTGAGCGCCACCCAGTTTGTCAGCAAGCCCTTCGCCGCCCTGCTGCTCGGCGGGTCGGGCGAAAGCTCCCGCGCCTATCTCGCGACGACCTACGCCCTCTATTCGCAGTCCCTCGGCGCCATGCGGCAGGTGGCGACCGGCCTGTTGATGCTGACCCTGCTCGTGCGCGACATGCTGGTGGAGATCACGGCCCGATCCGAGACTGACCCTCTCTCGGCCGTCTACAATCGCCGGGGTTTCGAGGAACGTTCCGCACCGCAGATGCAGAACGCGAACCTGCGGGCGGTGCTGGTGCTGGCCGACCTCGATGCCTTCAAATCCATCAACGACAGCTACGGACACGACACCGGCGATCAGGTCATCGTGGCCTTTGCGCGGTTGCTGCGCGACACCGCGCCGCGGAACGCCATCGTCGGCCGCCTCGGCGGAGAAGAGTTCGCCATGCTGTTGCCCGACGCCAATATCGCGGCCGCGCGCCTGCTTGCCGAGTCCCTGCGGGTCAGTTTCCTGTCCCTGCACATTCCGGAGTTGCCGCCCCATGTGCGCTGCACGGCGAGCTTCGGCGTGGCGGAGCGGGTGCCCGGCGAGGGCCTTTCGGAACTGCGCCGGCGTGCCGACGCGGCCCTCTACACGGCCAAGCGCACCGGGCGCGACCGCGTCATCCTCGCCGCGTCCCCGGATGCCGACAGGATGCCCGTCCATCCGGGGACGGGCACCTCTCTCGCGCGATCGGCTTGATCAGTCGAGCTTGTGGCGGTCGACGAACTCGTAGGCGTCGTCGGTCACCCGCAGGGCGAGATGCTGGCGGTCGAGTTCGGCGAGCCATGCCGTCCATGAGCACGGGCCCGCGCCATCGTCCTGGTTCGGCGTCTCGGTGATCAGCCGGCCGCGCTGGCGCGCAAAGCTGATCGCCAGCTGCGAGTGCATCCGGCCCGAATAGTCCGGAACCCGCGACAGGGCCGGCTGGCCATTCTGGCCCAGCACCCATTTCTGGATGTCGCCGTGATTGATCAGGGTATGTGTCATCATCCTGGCCTCCCCTCAGATGCCTGATGATTTCTGAACGCCGATTCCGTTTCGGTGTTCCCCATCGCGGGCCGACATTTTTAGGCAGGTTTTAGCGGCCGTCAGGCCTCGACCGCGGTATCGAGCGACAGCGTGATCATCTCCCGCAGCGAACTCTGCCGGTCTTCGGCGCTGAGCTCGGCATGAGTGATGAGGCAGTCGGTCATGGTGCAGATGGCGAGGGCGCGGACGTCGAAGCGGGCCGCCAGCGTGTAGAGGGCAGCGGCCTCCATCTCGACCCCGAGAATGCCGTGCGCCGGCAGCCGCCCGTAGCCGGCGAGGCCCGGCTCGATGTGGTAGAAGATGTCCGACGAGAGCATGTTGCCGACATGGTAGCGCATGCCGGCCTTCTCGGCCCGCTCGACGCTGTCCCGCAGCAGCCCGAAATCGGCGATCGGCGCGAAGTTGAACGGCTGGAAGGCATCGCGGACGATGGCGGAATCGGTGGTCGCGCCCTGCGCGATGATCAGGTCGCGGACCTTCACCCTGGCGTTGAGCCCGCCGCAGGTGCCGACGCGGATGAGCGTCTTCAGCCCGTAGACGTTGATGAGCTCGTGCACGTAGATGGCGAGCGAGGGCTGCCCCATGCCGGTTGCCTGCACCGAGACGCGCTTGCCCTTCCAGGTGCCGGTGAAGCCGAGGCAGTTGCGTACCGAGTTCACCTGGACGGCATCCTCGAGGAAATTCTCCGCGATCCACCTGGCCCTCAGCGGGTCACCGGGCAGCAGGACGGCTTCGGCATAGTCGCCGGGCTTGGCGTGGTTGTGCGGGGTCATTTCGGCCTCTCGTATGATCGTGTCGGCGCAACCAAAGCCTTTGCACGAGATGGAGGCAACCCCTATATCTCGCGCGCATTCTGACGATGGATGATGCGGACCGGAACGGCCGGACGGCGGTCGCGGGCGCATGCGTAGCAAGGAGCCTCACATGGTCGCGAAGATCTTCATCGACGGCGAAGCCGGCACCACGGGTCTGCAGATCCGCGAGCGCCTCGCCGGTCGCCGCGACCTCGAGGTCATCTCCATCGCCCCCGACAAGCGCAAGGACCTCGAGGAGCGCAAGCGCCTACTCAACCTTGCCGACGTCGCCATCCTCTGCCTGCCCGACGACGCGGCGCGGGAGAGCGTCAGCCTGATCGAGAACGACCGCACCAAGGTGATCGACGCCTCGACGGCCCACCGCATCGCCGAGGGCTGGGCCTATGGCTTTGCCGAGATGGACAAGGAGCAATCTGACGTCATCGCCAGCGCCATGCGTGTCGGCAACCCCGGTTGCTGGCCGCAGGGCGCCATCGCGACGCTGCGTCCGCTGGTGGAGGCCGGGCTGCTGCCGGCCGACTACCCGGTGACCGTCAACGGCATCTCCGGCTATTCGGGCGGCGGCCGTACCATGATCGAGGACTACGAGGCCAAGGGCGACGACGCCAACGAGTTCGCTCTCTACGGCCTCACCTTCAGGCACAAGCACCTGCCGGAGTTGCAGCAGTATGCGCGGCTGGTTCACACGCCGCTATTCCAGCCCGCGGTGGGCAACTTCCGCCAGGGCATGATCACGGCCGTGCCGCTGCAGCTCTGGACCCTGCCCCGGGTACCGACCGGCGCGGACCTCCATGCCGCCATCGCGGATCACTACGCCGCCATCAGGGGTGGCTTCGTCGAGGTGGCGCCGCTCGCCGAACTCGAGCGCTCGCCCGAGCTCAACCCCGAGCTCTACAACGACACCAACCGCATGCGCCTGCATGTCTTCGCCAATGACGACAAGGCCCAGGCGCTGCTCGTCGCGGTTTACGACAACCTCGGCAAGGGCGCCTCGGGTGCGGCGGTGCAGAACCTCAACCTGATGCTCGGGGTCGACGCCGCGACCAGCCTCGCGGCCTGATCAGCCCGCCTCGGCCATGGCCGGGGCGCCCGGCCTGACGCCGGTGAGCGCGATATAGGCATCGGTGAGACTGTCCGTGCCGGCCGCGGCGCGCAGGTCGGCAGGCGTGCCGATGCGCACGATCCGCCCGCCGACGGTCAGGGCGATGCGGTCGGCATGCTCGACTTCCTCGACCAGGTGCGTGGCCCACAGGATCGAGGTCCGGTGCCGGTCGCGCACCTGCTGTACGTGCCTGACAAGCAGCTTGCGCGTCGTCGGGTCGAGCCCCACCGAGGGCTCGTCCATCAGCAGCAGGTCCGGCGCGTTGATGAGGGCGCGCACGATCTCGATGCGCCGCTGGTTGCCGCCCGACAGGGTCCGCACCGGCTTGTCGACGAGGTCAGTCACCTCGAACAGCGTCGTCGCCTCGGCGATCCTCGTGTCGAGCGAGGGGCCCGAGAGCCCGAACAGGTTGCCGTGGAACCTGAGGTTGGCCTTCACCGTCATGTCGAGGTCGAGCGAGCGGGACTGGAACACCACCCCGAGCCGCGCGAGGATTTCGGACGCCTTGTGCCGGTAGTCGAGGCCGAACAGCCGCACCTCGCCGCCATCGGGGGCGAAGAGGCCCGACGCGATCTGGAACAGGGTCGACTTGCCGGCCCCGTTCGGCCCGAGCAGCCCGACGATCTCGCCGCGCCCGATCTCGAGCGACACGCCCTTGAGCGCCTCGTTCCTGCCGTAGGATTTGCTGACGTCCCTGAGGGACAGCACGGGTTCGGTCATGAGGCAGTCTCCGCAGTGGCGCCGGCAATGAGGTTGGCGATGTGCTCGCGCTCGGCCCGCGGCCGCTGGCCGGCAATGCTGTCGAAGCGGTAGTCGGCGACGATCCTTGCTGGCCGGCCGGCCAGCACCACCGCCCGGTCGGCGAGCGCGGCGGCGTCTTCGGGCAGGTGCGTCACTAGCAGCACCGTCGGCCGGGCGGTTTCGATCAGCGTCAGCAGCACCTGCTCGATCTCCCCCACCAGCGTGCGGTCGAGCGAGACGAACGGCTCGTCGAGCAGCAGCAGCCGCGGATTGACCGAGAACGCCCGCGCCAGCGCGACGCGCCGCTGCATGCCGCCCGAAAGCTCGTGCGGATAGTGGTGCTCGAAGCCCTCGAGCCCGACCCGCTGCAGCATGGCCCCGGCTTCCGCGGCGGTCGTTTCCGGACGCACGGCGCGGATATTGTCGAGGGCCGAGAGCCAGGGCAGCAGGCGCGCGTCCTGGAAGACGAAGCCCGCCGGCGGCGCCTCGGCGGCCGGCTTGCCGTCGATGAGCACCCGGCCCGAGAACAGGGTGTCGACCCCGCCGATCATCCTGAGCAGCGTCGACTTGCCGACCCCGCTCGGCCCCACCAGCGCAACGACTGACGAGGGCTCGACCATGAGCTGGAAGTCCTCGAGCAGGGGCTGGGGCAGGAAGTCGAACCTCTTGCCTTCGATCCGGATGTCGAGTCGCGGTCCCCTGGCCATCAGCGCACCCGCCGCCACTTGAGGATCGCCCGCTCGAGCGGGCGCAGGCCGAGATACTCGAAGACGAACACCACGAGGATGAACGCCGCCGTGTAGGCGAGGATGCCCTTGATGTCGAAGAACTGGAAGAACATCGAGATGCGGAAGCCCACGCCACCGTCCGAGCCGAGAACCTCGAACACGAGGACGATCTTCCAGATCAGCGACAGCCCGGTGCGCGCCGCCGCCAGCACGAACGGCATCAGCTGCGGCAGGAAGACGAGCCGCAGCCGCCGCGTGAACGGCATGCGGAAGGCGCGGGCCAGGTCGTCGTAGGCGGGGTCGAAGCTGCGCACCCCCTCGCGGATGGTGGCGACCACGAGCGGCAGCTTGTTGAGCACGACCGCGAGGATCAGCGCGAACTCGGTGAGCCCAAGCCAGATGTAGAGCACGATGGCGATGACGATGGCGGGCACGTTGAGCCCGATCACCACCCAGCTCGAGAACAGCCGGTCGGCGACGCGCGAGCGACCCAGCAGGATGCCGATCGCCGTGCCGAGAGCCATGGCGACGACGAATGCCGTTGCCGCCCGCGCCAGCGTCTTGCCGAGGTCTGGCAGCAGCTTGCCGTTGAGCGCGAGGTTGATGACGTTCTCGCCGACCGCGAGGGGCGTGGGAAACAGCCGCGACGGCATCAGCATGGCCAGCACCTGCCAGGCGGCCAGCAGCAGCAGCAGGCTGATCAGTTCGAGCGGGAGACCCCGCCCGGCCCTCGCCTGCTGTGCTGCACCGGTTCCGGCTGCGGTCCTGCCGTCGCGCGCCTCGGCTGTTATTTGCGGTAGCCCTTGTAGAACGTGCCGTTAGCGATCTGGGTCGAGTCGCCGACGACATCCGCGCCGCCATACTTCGCCATCAGCTCGAACGCCTGCTCGGCCGGCTTCATGGCCGAGGATGCATACTTCGTGACGATGCCGGCGCGGTAGTCGTCGCGCAGCTGGGTGAACAGCGCGTCGTCATCGCCGACATTCATCACGTCGCGAATCTGCTCCCAGACGCCGTCGTCCTCGAGCAGGGCCTGCTTGGTCTCGAAGCTCGCATCGAGGAAGGCCTTGAGCTCCTTCTTCTTCTCGCGCGCGACCTCGTCGAAGAACGTCCAGCCGAGCAGCGGCGGCGTCTCGCTGACGCCAAGGTCGGCCAGCATCTGCCCGACCGAGATCAGTTCGGTCTTGCCGGCGAGCTTGGCCCGCGAGTTCCAGTTCCACAGGTTCAGCGCCGCCTGCGCCTGCCCGCCGGTGATCAGCTCGTTGACGAGCGGAGGCGCGCCGAACTTGGCCGTCGCGTCGTCGGTGAGGTTGCCGCCGGTCTGCTTGTTGTACTGCGCCGCGAGGATCACGTAGCTCTTGTCCACCGGGCTGCCGGACACCGCCAGCGTCTTGCCCTTGAGGTCGGCCACCGAGGTGATGCCCGCCGCGGGATCGACCATCAAGCCACCCACGGTCAGCGAGTGCGGCACCATGGTGACCATGTTGCCGCCGTGGCGCTGCAGCGAGACCCAGACGAAATCGGAGAGGATGACGTCCACTTCCCCGGCCTGCAGGGCGATCTGCCCGGCTTTGCTGTCGGCGACGTCGCGGATGTCGAGCTCGAGCTGGTGCTTCCTGTCGAGGCCGAGGGCCGACATGGCGGCCAGTTCCCACTTCACCGTGCCCGTCGCCTGGACGCCGAGGCTGAGCTTGTTGGGATCGTGCCCGTGCTGGGCCATGGCCCCGCCTGCGGACGCCACCGCGAGCGCGAGGCCCGCGAGTGCGATACGAATGAAACTGCGCATGGTTAGTCCCCGGGAACGCCTGTTTTTGCTGGTCATTCGAGCGCTATCACCCGGCTTCATTGGGCTTGGCTATATCATGTATTGAGGCCCCCCCGTTGCCGTCAAAGCTGTGCGCATCCGATTGTCTTTTCAGATGATCGCAATCGAAACGACCTATGGGGGTTCCATTAATGAAGAAATTCGCTCTCACCGCCCTGGCGACGCTGATGCTCGCGGGCTCGGCTCATGCCGAAGGCAACCTTGCCTCGAACGGCACTGACCTCAAGCTGGACATCAACACCGAAGACTTGACCTTCTCGCAGAACACCTGGGAGCTGGAGACGGGCAAGTACTACCGGATCGACATCACGTCGGACGGCGGCGAGGAAATCTCCGTCGTGTCGCCCGAGCTGTGGCGCAACTCGTGGATCAACCAGATTGTGGTCAATGACCTCGAGGTGAAGAGCCACGGCCTCTACTCGATCGAGTTCGACGACGCGGGCACCTTCACCATCTCCTTCGTGCCGATCCGTCCGGGCGAGTACGACATCTACGTGCCGGGCTACGAAGGTCGCGGCCTCAAGGGCAAGTTCGTCGTCAAATGATGGACCGCCGCACATTCATCGGAGCGGGGGCGGCTCTGCTCGCCACCGCCGCCAGCATGCCCGCCGCCCGGGCCAGCGGCACCGGCAACATCTTCGTTTCGACCGAGAAGGGCAACGAGGTCGTCGTCTTCGACCCCGCGCTCAACCTCATCAAGCGGATTCCGACCTCGCGGCGCCCGCGCGACATGCACTTCAACGCCGCCAAGGACATGCTCTATGTCGCCTGCGGCGATGACGACGCCATCGACGTGATCGATGTCGCCAAGCTCGAAGTGGTGGACTCGATCCCCACCGGGCCGAGCCCGGAGGTGTTCGCCTTCTCGCCGGACGAGAAGTTCATCTACGTCTCCAACGAGGAGGACTCGCGCCTCGAGGCCATCGACCTCGAGACCCGCGTTTCCGTGCAGGACATCCCGACCGGGGCCGAGCCCGAAGGCGTGCTGGTCATGCCCGACGGCAAGACCGCCTACGTCACTTCCGAGGTCGCGGACATGGTGCACGTGGTCGACACGACCACCGGCGCCGTGACCAAGAACATCCTCGTCGGCACCCGCCCGCGCCGCTTCATCCTGACGCCGGACCACTCCGAACTCTGGGTCAGCTGCGAACTCTCGTCCGAGATCTACATCATCGACACGGCCACCAACGAGATCAAGGGCGAGAGCCTGATCTACGTGCCGGACGGCTTCCGCGAGGAAGACGTCACCCCGGTGGGCATGGCGGTGACCAAGGACGGCAGCAAGATCCTGATCAGCCTGGGCCGCGCCAACCACATCGTCATCATCGATGCCAGGAGCCACGACGTGCTCAGCTACGTGCTCGTGGGGCGGCGGGCCTGGTCGGTGGACCTGTCGAGCGACGAGACCAGGGCCTATGTGGCCAACGGCCTCTCCGACGACATCACCGTGATCGACATGGCGACGATGAAGGCGACGGTCTCCATTCCCGTCGGCCGCGTTCCGCACTCGGTGGTTATCGATGACTAGGACCTCCCTGGGGCTCCTGACCTTCGTGGCGTCGCTCATCATGAGCGGCGCCGCCTTTGCTGCCGACGTCAAGGTCGGCTACCTCGGGCTCAAGGACGACCTGCGCTATCATCCGCAGGTGGCCTATACCCGCATCCAGATCGCCCCCGCGCTCAATCCCGTCGAGGGCGCCCGGCTCGGGATCGAGGACCTGGGCATCGTCACCGACGCAGTCGGCGTCACGCTCAGCCTCGACGAGCAGCAGGCGACCGATGCCGCCGACGCCATCGCCCGGGTCGCCGCCATGTCCGCGGCCGGCGAGAAGTTCGTCATCCTCGACCTGCCGGGCGATATCGTGGCGCAGGTCGCCGCAGCGTCCGCCGCACTGCCGATCACGCTGGTCAATGCCACCGCACCGCAGGATGCGCTGCGCGAGCTGTGCCAGCCCAACCTCATCCACACCGGCGCCTCCGATCGCATGCTCGCCGACACCTACACCCAGTTCCTGCGCCACCGGAACTGGACCAGGGTGCTGATCCTCGTCGGCAAGGAGCCGCGCGACGCCGAGATCGCCGACGCCTTCGAGGCCTCGGCCAGGCGCCTGCGCCTCGAGATCCGCGACCGCCGCGAGTTCACCACCTCGACCGACCCGGCCAACCGCGAGCAGAACAACACCATGCTGGTGACCGGGGGGACCGACTACGACGTGATCTTCGTCGCCGACAGCCTCGGCGAGTATGCCCGCTACCTCAACTATGCGACGCAGCTGGCACGACCGGTGATCGGCGCCACCGGCCTCACCGCCTCCGAATGGCACTGGTCCTGGGACCGCGACGGCGCCACCCAGGTGACGCTGCGCTTCCAGCGCCTCGCCGAGGGCGGCCGCTTCATGTCGGGCGAGGACTGGTCGACCTGGATCGCCGCCAAATCGATCGCCACGGCCTATGCCAAGGCCCGCTCCGACGATCCGGCGAAGGTGTACGAGTACCTGCGCGGCCGGCGCTTCAACATCGACGGCTCCAAGGGCTACCGCATGAACTTCCGTCCCTGGGACGGGCAGCTGCGCATGCCCACGGTGCTGGCGACCTCGAATGCGGTGACCGAATCCGCGCCCTTCCCCGAGTTCCTCCACCAGACCAACGAGCTCGATACGCTCGGCGTCGACGAGCCGGAGTCCAAGTGCAAGGCGTCCTAGGCTACTGGCTCGGCTTCTCGGCCATCACCCGGCGCGAGATCGCCAAGTTCCTGCGCCAGACGGAGCGGCTGATCTCGGCCATTGTCCGCCCGGCGCTCTGGCTCATCGTCTTTGCCGCCGGGCTGCACGACATCCTGGGCGTCTCGATCATCCCGCCCTACACGACCTACGTGCCGTACCAGGAATACGTGCTGCCCGGACTGATCGGCATTGTCATCCTGTTCCAGTGCATGCAGTCGGCGCTCTCGATGGTCTATGACCGCGAGGCGGGCGTGATGCGCTCCATGCTGGTCACGCCGCTGCCGCGCTTCTTCCTGCTGTTTTCCAAGATCGCTGCGGCCACCGCGCTCTCGATCATCCAGGTCTATGCCTTCCTGCTCGTCGCCCGCCTTGTCGGTTTCGGGTTCCCGGACCTGGGCTTCGTCTACATCCTGCCCGGTATCGTGCTGGCCGGACTGATGCTCGGCTCGATGGGGCTGCTCGTCTCGGTCTACACGCCGCAGATCGAGAACTTCGCCGGCATGATGAACTTCGTCGTCTTTCCCATGTTCTTCCTCTCCTCCGCGCTCTACCCGCTGTGGAAGCTGCGCGAAGCCGGGGCCGACGTCATCTGGTGGCTGAGCCAGGTCAACCCGCTCACCTATGCCATCGAGATGATCCGCTTCCTCGCCTACGGGCGGATGGACTGGCTGTCGCTCGCCGTGGTGGTGGGCGTCACCGCCGTCGCCTTCCTCCTCGCGGCCCGCGGCTACGACCCGCAGGCCGG
>JAEYZJ010000038.1 GCA_023430705.1 Pseudomonadota bacterium
GAATTCGTCGACGCGCATCAGGGACCGGTGCAGCTCACCGGCCAGGCGCCGTGACCGGGGATGCGCAGCGTCCCGCCCAGCACAGTCTGGTCGTTCTCTGTGGTCCTGAACAAGCGCAGCTCGGCAATCTTCTCCGTCACCGCCTCGTCGACGGCGTCAACGAGCACCACCTGGTCGTCCTCGTAAGCCTGGCCGACGATGACGGGTTCACCGGGTCCATAGGCGGCGCTACTGGCCCAGGCCCGCTCGCCGGCCGAAATGTTAAGTCCGACGATCGCGAGCACGTCGGCAGCACCCGCAAGAAAATCGAATGTCGCCGCGCCATCGGGCGCGGCGCAGTTCACCCACTCCGTCGCGAGGGACGGAGTGGCGAGGCCGCAAAGGCCGGCGATGGCGAATGCGGCCTGCCTGATCATGCGGCGATGTCGGCCGCGACCTTGACGGAGACCATCCGGTCGGGATCGCGCACGGGCTCGCCGCGCTTGATCTGGTCGACGTTCTCCATGCCCTCGATGACCTTGCCCCACACCGTGTACTGGCGGTCGAGGAAGCGGGCGTCGTCGAAGCAGATGAAGAACTGGCTGTTCGCGCTGTCCGGGTTCTGGGCACGGGCCATCGACACGGTGCCGCGGACATGCGGCTCGGCGTTGAACTCCTGCTTCAGGTTCGGGTAGCTCGAGCCGCCGGTGCCGGTGCCGTTCGGGTCACCGGTCTGGGCCATGAAGCCGTCGATGACGCGGTGGAACACGATGCCGTCGTAGAAGCCTTCGCGCACGAGCTTCTTGATGTGCGCGACGTGGTTCGGGGCCAGGTCGGGGCGCATCTGGATGACGACGGGACCCTTGGTGGTCTCGATGACGAGGGTATTCTCGGGATCTTCGTAAGCCAACGGTCTGGCCTCCTTACTTGTATTCGATCTTGGCGGAGATGATCTGGTCGGGATTGGCCGGCGGCTCGCCCCGGGTGATCTTGTCGACCGCTTCCATGCCCGACACGACACGGCCGAACACGGTGTACTGGCCGTTGAGGAACGTGCAGTCGCGGAAGCAGATGAAGAACTGGGAGTTGAAGCTGTTGGGGTCGTTCGTGCGGGCCGCGCCGACCGCGCCACGGTTGAACGACTCCTCGTTGAACTCGGCAACGACGTCGGGCTTGTCCGAGCCGCCGGCGCCAGTGCCGGTCGGGTCGCCCGACTGGGCCATGAAGTCCTCGATCACGCGGTGGAAGACGATGCCGTTGTAGAAGCCCTCGTTGGTCAGCTCCACGATGCGCTCGACGTGCTTGGGCGCCACCGCGGGCAACAGCTCGATGTCGACGGTGCCGTCCTTGAGCTCCAGGATCCAGTGCGGCGTGCCCGACTGGGCCCGCGCCGCGGACGGGGAAACCATCGAGACCGCGAATACCGCGGCTGCGAGAGCGAAGACGATGCCGAGGATGATGCCGGCGCGCTTGATGGGATCGGCCATTATTTCTTCACTGCCTTGAGAACGATGGGGGGAACAAAGGCGCTGATATCGCCGCCGAGCTCGGCGATCTGACGCACGAGCGTGGCCGAGATGTGGCGGACATGCGGACTGGAGGGCAGGAAAACCGTCTGCAGGTCCGGAGCCATCTGGGCGTTCATGCCCACCATCTGCATCTCGAAATTGTAGTCCGTGGTGTCGCGCAGGCCGCGGATCACCAGCTTTGCGCCGGCAGCGCGGGCCGCGTTGACCATGAGGCCGGAGAACTCGGTGAACTCGAACTCGGTATCGGTGCGCTTGCCCACCGGATCGAGCACGGCGCGCAGCAACGCGACGCGATCCTCATGGCTGAAGAGCGGCTTCTTGGAGTGGTGCGTCCCGACCGCGATCACCAGCTTGTCGACCAGCTTGCAGGCGCGCTCGATGACGTCGAGGTGCCCGTTGGTGAGCGGATCGAACGAGCCGGGATAGAAGCCCACGAGTCTCGCCATGGCGGAGCGCCCTCCTCTTTCGTTGGCGCGGGTTGTGTCATGGCAGGGTGATTTAGGCAAGCCGAAGGCCCGGGCGCCGGCCCACCCGCTTCATCGCACACCTTGTTCGGGCCCCGAGGTGCGGTGACGCGCCTGTGAGGGCGCCCGCGCATATACATCCGGGGCGGTACTCCCTATATTCGCCAACGAGAACGAAACAGGATTCGTCAATCCCATATGCCAGCTGAACCGCAGCGCCTCGATCGCCCCAAGCCGGGGTCGATCACCAGCCAATTCGGCCGGGGAGCAGGTGCGCCAGACTACCTGAAGGGCCTCAATGCCGAGCAGCGCGAGGCCGTGCTGACCACCGAGGGCCCGGTGCTGGTGCTTGCCGGCGCCGGGACCGGAAAGACGCGCGTGCTCACGACCCGCATCGCGCACATCCTGACCTCGCGGCTCGCGTGGCCGTCCGAAATCCTGTCGGTGACGTTCACCAACAAGGCTGCACGGGAGATGAAAGAGCGTATCGGCAAGATCGCCGGATCGGCAGTCGAGGGCATGCCCTGGCTCGGTACGTTCCACTCGATCGGCGCGCGCATCCTGCGCCGGCATGCGGAGCTGGTGAACCTGCGCTCGGACTTCACCATCCTCGATACCGACGACCAGGTCCGGCTGATCAAGCAGTTGCTGGAAGCCGAGAACATCGACGAGAAGCGCTGGCCGGCGCGGGTGTTCGCCGGGATGCTCGATGGCTGGAAGAACCGGGGGTGGCTGCCTGAGGACGTCCCGATGAGCGAGCTCTCGGGCTTTGCCAACGGCCGCCTGCCCAACCTCTACCGCGACTACCAGACCCGGCTGGCGACCCTCAACGCCACCGATTTTGGTGACCTGCTGCTCCTCAACATCAAGCTGTTCAAGGAATATCCGGACGTGCTGGCGGAGTATCACCGCCGGTTCAAGTACATGCTGGTGGACGAGTACCAGGACTCCAATACGGCGCAGTATCTGTGGCTGCGGCTGCTTGCGCAGGGCAAGCCCGCGTCGGAGGCGAACCTCTGCGTGGTGGGCGACGACGACCAGTCGATCTATGGCTGGCGCGGCGCCGAGGTCGACAACATCCTGAGGTTCGAGAAGGACTTCCCCGGCGCCAAGGTGATCCGGCTCGAGCGCAACTACCGCTCCACCTCCAACATCCTCAAGGCCGCCTCGCACCTCATCGCCAACAACGAGAGCCGGCTGGGCAAGACCCTGCAGACCGATGTCGGCGAGCCGGGTGAGCTCATCACCGTCACCTCGGTATGGGACAGCGACGAGGAAGCACGGCAGGTCGGGGAGGAGATCGAGCAGCTGCAACGCCGAGGCGAGCCGCTCAATTCCATCGCCATCCTCGTGCGCGCCTCGCACCAGATGCGTTCCTTCGAAGAGCGATTCATCACGCTGGGCCTCAACTACCGCGTCATCGGCGGCCCGCGCTTCTACGAGCGCAAGGAAATCCGGGATGCGCTCGCCTACCTGCGGCTGGTGTGGAACCCCAACGACGACCTCGCCTTCGAGCGCATCGTCAACGTACCCAAGCGCGGGCTCGGGGATTCGACGATGAAGCTCATCTTCGATGCGGCCCGTCATCAGAGCGCCTCGCTCACCGCCACCGTGCGGATGCTGGTGCAGACCGAGGAGCTGAAGCCCAAGCAGCGAACCACGCTGCGCCAGTTGATCGACCAGTTCGACGAGTGGGGTCGCCGCGCCAAGGCCGCGTCGGCCGAGGATTTCGAGGACGAGGCGGACGGCCCACCGGGCATCGTTCGCCGACACACGGCGCATGCGGACCTCGCCCGGCTCGTGCTCGACGAGTCGGGCTACACCGAGATGTGGCAGAACGATAAGTCAGCCGAAGCAGAGGGCAGGCTCGAAAATCTCAAGGAACTTGTAAACTCCATGGAGGAGTTCGATTCGCTCGGCGGTTTCCTCGAGCACGTGTCGCTGGTCATGGATCGCGACACCGGCGAGGCCGACGACGCCGTCTCGATCATGACGCTCCACTCGGCCAAGGGGCTCGAGTTCGACACGGTGTTCCTGCCCGGTTGGGAGGAAGGTCTCTTCCCCAGCCAGCGCACACTCGACGAGCTGGGCAGGGCCGGGCTCGAGGAGGAGCGGCGGCTCGCCTATGTCGGGCTGACCCGGGCGCGCAAGCGCCTAAAGGTCTCGGTCGCGCAGAACCGGCTGACGCACGGGCTGTGGCAGTCGGCCATTCCGTCGCGCTTCCTCGACGAGTTGCCGGCTTCCGCCGTGGAAGTCCGGGACACCGGCTCCGGCTATGGCGGCTACGGCTATGGCGGACGCTCCAACCGCGGCTTCGACACGCGTGATCCGTTCGACTCGCTTTACGAGACCCCCGGCTGGCAGCGCGCCCGCGCCCAGGCCTCGACGCGCAAGTCGCACGGCCCGGTGACGATCGACGGCGATCTCGTCGCCCGCTCGGTGGACGACGGCCGCGGCTCGGCCTATTCGGTCGGCCAGCGTGTCTTCCACCTCAAATTCGGCTACGGCACGATCAGCAACATCGAGGGCAACAAGCTCTCGATCGAGTTCGAGAAGGCGGGCCCCAAGAAGGTCCTCGAAAGCTTCGTGCAGAAGGCGTGAGCCTTCCCGTCCCTCACTGCGGCGGGCTGACCTCGCCTGCCCCGCGCCGCTCCAGCCCCAGCTTGTGCTCGCGGTAGATGATGAACAGGCCCGAGCCGACCACGATGGCGCCGCCGATCAGCATCTGCGGCGTCGGCATGTCCTGGAATACGAAGTAGCCGACGATGATCGAGAGGATCAGCGAGGCGTACTCGAACGGGGCGATGACCGACATGTCGGCGTGCCGGTACGACTCGGTCAGCAGTATCTGTCCGATGCCGCCGAAGATGCCGGCCCCGACCAGCAGCGCCAGTTGCCCGGGCGTCGGCATGACCCAGCCGAACGGCAAGGTGAGCAGCCCCAGCGTCGCCGAGGTCAGCGAGAAATAGAGCACGATGGTCGCAGACCGCTCGGTCTGGACCAGCCTGCGCACGAGCACCATGGCGGTCGCCGCAAAGCAGCACGAGACCAGCGCCGAGATGGCGCCGAGCGTCGCGCCGCTCATGTCGGAGATGCCGCCCGAAAACACCGTCAGCCGCGGCCAGATGATGATCAGCACGCCGCCCAGTCCCACCAGTACAGCGCTCCAGCGGTACAGCCGGACCTGCTCGTGGAAGAACAGTGCGCTGAAGATGACAATGATCAGCGGCGTCGCATAGTTGATGGTGATGGCCTCGGCCAGCGGCAGCTGCGTGAGGGCGAAGAAGCCCGTCGCCATGCCCCCGGTTCCGACGAGGCCACGCCACAGGTGGCTCAGCGGGCGGCTGGTCTTGAGCCCGACACCGAGCTCGCCCCTCACCATCAGGTAGATGAGGATGGGCACGATGGCGAAGAAGGAACGGAAGAACACCAGTTGCCCCGTTGCCACGCCCTCGGAGGCCTTCAGCAGGCTCGACATGCCCAGGAACACGCAAACCGAGCCCAGCTTGAACGCAATTCCCGTCATGGCGTTCTGACGGTGCATGGGAGAAGGCGTCGACACGGGGCGGGACTTTCGGCGGGAGATCGGACGACAATGATCCGGCCGCTAGTTATGCGGCAGGCCCGGCGGGGTGCAACTCCCTTGCTCCCTGCAATGGTCACTGGCGGCGCGCCGCACATCGGATATTAGTCTTATGGGAACCGGAGGGCACATGGCCGAAGTCGTCGACATGACCGACGTGGTCGAGGGTGTGGTCCAGAACATCTCGATCATCGCCATGCTGGTGGCGGGGTTCTATGTGCTCGCGGCGATCTGCGCCGTGCGGGAAGTCACCGTCTCGCGCACGTCGCAGGGGTCCATCGCCTGGCTCGTGTCCCTCGCCTTCCTCCCCTTCCCCACCGCGATCCTCTACCTGATCTTCGGCTGGAAGCACTTCGACAGCTATGCGCAGACCCGCCTGCAGGTGCGCCAGTCGCGCCTCATCCGCGCCGAGGACCTGCAGGTGGTCGATCGCGACATGGGCGCCACCTGGCCGGTCCAGCGGCGGGCGGCGGGCATGCCTTTCCTTGCCGGCAACAAGGCCGAGCTGCTGGTCGACGGCGACGCCGTGTTCGATTCGATCCTGGAGGGCATCGCGACGGCCCAGCACTACATCTTCGTCCAGTTCTACATCATCCGGGCCGACGCCCTGGGCCAGCGGCTGGCGGCGGCGCTGATGGAGCGGGCGCGTGCCGGGGTGGCCGTCTACGTGCTCTACGACGATGTCGGCAGCGGCGGGCTCTCGAGGGAGTATAAGGATCGTCTCTGGGCCGAGGGCATCCAGATCTACAGCTTCAACCACCGGCACCAGCTGCTGCGGCTGTTCGGGCCGATGCGGGTGAACTATCGCAACCACCGCAAGAACGTCGTGGTCGACGGCGAGGTGGCCTGGACCGGCGGCGCCAATGTTGGGGTCGAATACCTGGGCGAGGACGAGAAGTTCGGCCCGTGGCGCGACACCCAGCTCCGGCTCGAGGGTCCGGCGGCGCTGTCCATGTCGCTCATCTTCCAGGAGGACTGGCTGTGGGCCACCGGCGAGGCCCTGGAGGTGCACCGGCCCGAGCCCAGTGTGGTCGGCGACGTTTCCGCCCTGGTGATGGCGACCGGCCCGGCCGACAAGTTCGAAGCCAACGCCATCGCCTTCAGCGACATCATCGGGCAGGCGCGGTCGCGGCTGTGGATCGTCAGCCCCTACTTCGTGCCCGACACCGACATGCGCACCGCAATCTACGCGGCGGTGCTGCGCGGCGTCGACGTGCGGATCATGCTCCCGGCCAAGCCGGACCACATGCTTGTCTGGCTCGCCAGCAACGCCCACGCCGACGCCATGGTGGAACACGATGTTGCCATCTACCGTTACCAGCGTGGATTCCTGCACCAGAAGGTGCTGCTGATGGACGACAGAATCGCCGCTGTCGGGAGCGTGAACTTCGACAACCGGTCTTTCGCCATCAACTTCGAGATGACGGTGTGGATGCCCAACAAGGGCATGGTCGATGCCGTCGAGGCCATGCTGGTCGAGGATTTCGGCCATTGCCGGCTCGTCACGCGCGAGGAGGTCGTCAAGCGCAATCCCCTCGCCCGCTTCGTCTCGCAGGCGGCGCGCCTCTTTTCCCCAATCCTCTGAGCCCCATGATCAAGTTCGTCTCCTACAACATCCGCAAGAGTATCGGGACCGATCGGCGCCGCCAGCCCGAACGGATCATGCAGATCCTCGGTGAGCTCGACGCCGACATCGTCGCGCTGCAGGAGGTCGACCGTCGCTTCGGCCAGCGGGCGACGACCCTGTCGCCGGACCTGATCGTCGATTTCACCAACTACATGCCAGTGCGCTTCGGCATCCGCGAGCAGAGCCTGGGCTGGCACGGCAACGTGCTGCTGGTGAAGAAGGGCCTGCACGTCGCCAACCAGCGGCGCATTGACCTGCCCGCCTTCGAGCCGCGCGGGGCGGTCATGGCGGACGTGGAGGTCGGCGGCGACCGCATCCGGGTAGTCGGCATGCACCTGGGCCTCATGGGCAACTGGCGCATGAAGCAGGCGGAAGCCGTCGTCGCCTATCTCGAAAAACTCGAGGAACGGATGCCCACCGTGATCATGGGCGACCTCAACCAGTGGGCCGAGGACGGCGGCTGCCTCGATCAGTTCGCCCGGCATCACGACATCGTGCCGCTCGGCCCGAGCTTCCACTCCCGGCGGCCGATGTTGCAGCTCGACCGCATCATCACCAGCCGCGACTTCCGCCTCGAGGCGGCCGGGGTGCATCGCACGGCCCTCGCCCGCACGGGATCGGACCACCTGCCCGTCTGGGCGTCCCTGACGCTGCTGCGCGAGCGGGCCGCCGCTTGACGATCCGGCGACGGGGGCATTGACTTCCCCCGTCCGGGCTCCGAAACAGCGGGCAAACAGGATTTGCCGCCTCATGACGCTTTCGCAGCTTTCGACCCCCCTCACCAAGGACCAGGCCTATGCGCTCGTCGACGCCGTCATGGCGCGCGACGACATGGCCATCACCGCCTCGGCCCACGAGAACGAGGAGACGGGGGAGTGGGTGTTCGAGGCCACCTGCGACAGCGAGCCGGATGTCGAGGCCTTCAACGCCATGGCCCGCGAGGTCCTGGGTGGGGAGGTGAGCTTTGCCGTCGAGCCGATCGATCCCACCGTCAACTGGGTGGCGAAGTCGCTCGAAGGCCTGAAGCCGGTCGTCGCGGGCGGTTTCTACATCTACGGCAGCCACGAGGATGCCCCGCCGCCGGGCGTCACCGGCATCAAGATCGACGCCGCCCAGGCCTTTGGCACCGGCCATCATGAAACGACCACCGGCTGCCTCGAGGCCATCGACCGTGTACTGAAGCGCCGGCGCTACACCTCGATGATCGACGTGGGCACCGGCACCGGCGTCCTCGCCATCGCGCTGGCCAAGCGCGCGCACCTGCCGGTGCTGGCCACCGACATCGACCCGATCGCGGTCGAGACCACCATCGAGAATGCCCGCGACAACGGCGTGGCGCGCAACATCATCGCCATCGAGGCGACCGGCCTCGACCACCGGCAGATCGCCGGCGGCGCGCCCTACGACCTCGTGGTTGCCAACATCCTCGCCGCACCGCTCGTGGCCCTCGCACCGGGCGTTCGCAAGCTCACCCAGGCCGGCGCCACCGTCATCCTCTCCGGCATCCTCAACACCCAGGCCAACCGGGTGATCTCCGCCTACGGCCTCCAGCACATCGTGCTGCGGCACCGGATCGAGAAGAAGGAATGGACCACGCTGGTCCTCGAGCGGGTGTAGTCCCCCCAAAAACAAAATCCCCGGACAGGTCCGGGGATTCGTTCGATCGGAACAGACGTTCGGTTAGCCGCGCGGGATGCGCTGCAGCTCAGTGGGGGCGCTTGGTGAGGGCGCCGAGCAGCAGGTGCTCACGGGCACGCGATACGCTGCGGGTCGCTTCGCGGCCGCGCGCATCGATCACGCCGGCCAGAGCCTTGCGGAAATCGTTCTTGTTCTCGGGCATGTCATTCTCCCGTTCGTGAGGCTGTCGGCTCTACTGCCGACGGTTGGTAGATAGAAGCTTCAAGGCTGTCCGGTAAGTGGTTGAGGCGAAAGGCAGCCATGCCGGCGATGCAGGGCGGGTTAGCAACCGGTGAATCGGTTCAGTCGCGCAATTCGTCCGCCCGCCCCGGGCGCATCCTCGGATACTCCGTGACATGGCGCTGCGCCTGGCGGCGACTGCCCTCCAGCAGGGAGTCGAACACGCGGCGGAACAGTCTCTTCGGCTCGGTCATTGCGATGCTCCAATGGAGACCCGGGCGCCAGATGCAGGGTGCGGCCTGAACGCGGAATGAACACTCGCAATGGCGGGAGTGCCTTGTTAGGGTCCGCCCCACCCACCCAGACGGCAATCCATCATGAACGACAAAGCCTTCCCTCCGACCCAGTACCAGAGCTTCGACATCCGGACCGATCCGGGCACGGTGGCGCCGCGCGTCAAGGCGCTGCGGGCGGCGATGAAGGAGGCCGGCGTCGACGCTTTCCTCGTGCCGCGCACCGACGCGCATCGCGGCGAGATGGTACCGGACAGCGAAGCGCGGCTCGCCTACATCACGAGCTTCACCGGGTCCGCCGGCCTCGCCATCATCGGCAGCCGCAAGGCCGCGCTCTTCGTCGACGGGCGCTATACGCTGCAGGCGCCGGCCGAGACCGACACCAGCGTCAT
>JAEYZJ010000276.1 GCA_023430705.1 Pseudomonadota bacterium
GGGTAAAGCGGCACCAACAGATATAGTTCGTCGGGAACGGAATGTGAACGGGGGTCAGGGCGGTGGCGGATGGGGGAACTCCCTAGGTTACCGCGGACGCTTGCGCACAGTCCGTCGCTGTCGACACTCGACCCAGGGGGCCCCGAAAGGGGCGGGGGCTGGGGCAACGCATTGAGCCGACTGCTTGTCGATGCATACTATAATGACCTGGCGCGTCTGAAGCAGGCTACCGGCAGTGTCACCGAGGCGGTGGTCAGCGATGCCTTCAAGGACCTGCTCAAGGGCTGGTCGCGGCAGAAGAACCTCGTGTTCGCCCCGGAATACGAGCTGATCTCGCCGCAGAAGACGCGCATACGCCCGGACGGGACGATCCTTCATGCGCTGCGCGTTCCGCTCGGCCACTGGGAGGCGAAGGACGAGGCGGACAACCTCGACGCCGAGATCGACAAGAAGCTGCGTCGTGGCTACCCGCAGGACAACATCCTGTTCGAGGACTCGCGCGAGGCGGTGCTGATCCAGAACCGGCGGCGGGTGATGCGCTGCCGGATGGAGAACGGCGACGAGCTTTCGCGGCTGCTCGGGCTGTTCTTTGACTACGAACCTCCCACGATCGGCGAGTTCCGGAAGGCTGTCGAGCAGTTCAAGCGCGACCTGCCGCAGGTACTCGAGGCGCTGCGCGCGATGATCGACCGGGCCTATGCCGGAAATGCGGCCTTCGGCGTGGCCGCGGCCGAATTCCTCGCCCATGCCCGCAACACGATCAATCCGACGCTGGCCGAGGCGGACGTGCGGGAAATGCTGATCCAGCATGTGCTGACCGAAGACATCTTCAGCCAGGTGTTCGACGATCCCGACTTCCACCGCCACAACAACATCGCGCGGGAACTCTACAAGCTCGAGACGCTGTTCGTGGGCGGACCCAGCAAGCGCGAGCTGATGGCGGCCCTGCGTCCCTACTATTCGACGATCAGGGCTAGCGCGGCGGGCATCGGGAGCCACAAGGAAAAGCAGAAGTTCCTGAAGGTCATCTACGAGAACTTCTACAAGGTCTACGACCAGAAAAAGGCTGACCGGCTGGGCGTGGTGTACACGCCGAGCGAGATCGTGAAGTTCATGATCGAGAGCACGGACTGGCTGTGCCGGCAGCACTTCGGCAAGGCCCTGATCGACGAGGGTGTCGAAATCCTCGACCCGGCGACCGGAACCGGGACGTTCATCTGCGAACTGCTCGAGCACTTTCGCGGGCAACCGGACAAGCTGCGGCGCAAGTATCGCGATGAGCTGCACGCCAACGAGGTGGCGATCCTGCCCTATTACGTCGCGAACCTGAACATCGAGGCGACCTATGCCGAGATCACGGGCGAATACGCGGAGTTCCAGAACCTGTGCTTCGTCGACACGCTCGACAACATCGCGGGCCTGGGTATCCGGCGCGGGCACCAGCACGAGCTGTTTGCCGGGCTGGCGGACGAAAACCTTGAACGGGTGAAGCGGCAGAACCGGCGCAAAATCTCAGTGGTGATCGGCAACCCGCCTTACAACGCTAACCAGCAGAACGAGAGCGACAACAACAAGAACCGCGAATATCCGCATGTCGACCGGCTGATCAGGAACAGCTACATCGAACACTCGACGGCGCAGAAGACCAAGCAGTACGACATGTACAAGCGGTTCTTCCGCTGGGCCAGCGACAGGCTGGGGGACGAAGGGATCATCGCCTTCGTGACCAACAGCGCTTTCATCGACGCGCGCCAGGACGACGGGTTTCGACGAGTCGTCGCAGAAGAGTTCAGCGACATCTGGATAGTGGACCTGAAGGGGAACGCCCGCACAAGCGGCGAGCGCAGGCGGCGTGAAGGCGGCAACGTCTTCGACGACCAGATCAGGGTGGGCGTTGCGGTCACGTTTCTCGTAAAGACACGTCGAAAGGCAGGTTGCACCATCCGCTACGAGGCCGTCGCGGACTTCGCCAAGGCTGACGACAAGAGAACCTTCCTGTCGCGCGCCTCGCTTGAAGAGCGGTCCTTCCAGGTTGTGCGGCCGGACAAGGCGCATAACTGGATCGGCCTCGCCGAGCAGGACTGGAGCGAGCTTCTTCCGGTGGCCAGCAGGGAGGCAAAGGCCGCGAGACCGGGCGCGCGGGAGAGGGCGATATTCAAGCTTTACTCGCTGGGGGTGGTCACGAACCGGGACGACTGGGTCTATGGCCACAGCTCATCTGACGTCCTGTCAAAGGTACGCGCCCTCACAGACGGCTACGAGACCGTTCGCCGTGGCGAAACACCGGGACCCTGGTCAATCAAGTGGACACGCCTGCTCAAGAAGCTGGCCGCAAGCAATGTAGAGATCGGGCTGGAAGAGGGGAGGGTGATACGGGCCCAGTTTCGGCCGTACTTCAGCCGATGGCTTTATTACGACGGCCGCCTCAATGAAGTTCGCTACCAGACGCCGGCAATGTTCGGGGACCTCGGCAGTCTTCCCAACCGCGTCATTTGCCTGGGGCAGAGCGGGGCGTTCAGGGTGCTGGCCTCTGCCGGCCTCGTCGACCTCCACCATACCGGCGACACGCAGTGCCTGAGCAGATTCCGCTACACGGTTTCCGGCAAGCGCGTCGACAACATCACCACATGGGCGGAGAACAAGTTCCGCGCGAGGTACGGCAAAGGGGTCAGCAAGGACGACATCTTCGCCTATGTCTATGCGGTGCTCAACGATCCGGTCTATCGCGAGACGTATGCCATCAACCTGAAGCGCGAGTTTCCGCGCATCCCGCTGTACCCGAACTTCCACAAATGGAGGGCGTGGGGCCAGCGCCTGCTCGACCTGCATGTCGGATACGACAGCGTCGAGCCCTGGCCGGTGTCGAGACAGGACGGGCTCGATCCGAGGGGCAGGGCTGCCGGGCTGCCGCCCAGGGCGATACTGCGCGGAAGCGCCGGCGAAGGGCTGATCCGCATCGACAGCGACACGGAGTTGCGCGACGTGCCGCCCGAGGCATGGAGCTATCGCCTGGGGAACCGGTCGGCGGTCGAGTGGGTGCTCGACCAGTACAAGGAGAAGACGCCGAGGGACCCCACGATCAGGGAGAGGTTCAACACCTATCGCTTCGCCGACCACAAGGAGCACGTCATCGACCTCATCGCGCGGGTGGTGCGGGTTTCGGTGGAGACGGTGGGGATCGTGGAGGAGATGCGGGGCGGGGCGCGGTGACCGGCTGAGGGGTTCGTTCGGCCCTGACCGACCAAAGGACGAGGCGGGGGCGGGTTTTTGGGCTTTCGTGGTGGCTTTCCAGGGGCAAGTATAAGCCCGAGGGGAGCTACATGGATTCGCGGGTCTTCTGGCTGGCGCTTGCGGCCTTCGTGGGCGCCATCGAGGGCGGATTGATCGGCGGGCTGCTGCCGCTGATCAGCGCCGACATGGGCGTGAGCCTCGGCCAGGCGGGCCTGCTGGTGCTGTTCTATTCGCTCGCCTATGCGTTCGGGCCGCCGCTGGTGGCGCTGCTGCTGGGCGGGGTGGGGCGGCGGCGCATCCTCGCCGGGTCGGAGTTCGCCTTCGCGATCTGCACGCTGCTGATCGTCCTGATGCAGTATTTCGACGGGCTGGTGCTGGTGCGGACCGCGCTGGCGGTGGCGGCGGGAACCTATACCGGCACGGCGATGGCGACGGCGGCGATGATCGCGCCGCCGGGCGAGCGCGGACGCTACATGCAGGTGATCAGCATGGGGCAGGCGATCGCGGCGCTGGCCGGGGTGCCGCTCGGCGCGCTGGTGGCGGCGCAGTTCGGCTGGCGCGTGGTCTATGTGGCGCTGTGCGTGATGGCGGCGCTGGCGGCGCTGTCGCTCTACATGCGGCTGCCGCGCGGCATGCCGGGCGACACGCTGAGCATCGGCGAGCGGCTGCGGGTGCTGCACAACCCCGGCATCGGCCGGGCGCTGCTGTCGACGCTGCTGTTCATGATCGGCTCGTCGCCGATGATCGTCTATATCGCGGCGCTGCTGGAGGCGGCGAACGTCGCCTACGAGGCGCTGCCGCTGGTGCTGCTGGCGGCGGGCGTGGGGGCGATCGCGTGCAGCGCCATTGCCGGGAAGATGGCGGACCGGCTGGGCAGCGCGCGTACCGCGATGATCGCGGGCGTCGCGGTGGTAGTGGTGATGGTCGCGTTCGTGGCGCTGCCGCACCTGCCGCGGGACCTCGCGCTGCCGGCGCTGATGCTGACCGTGGCGGCGCAGGGCTTCGTGGTCAGGACCTATTCGATCGCGGTGGCGAGCCACATGGCGCAGATCGCGCCGGGCGTGGTGCCGGTGGCCATCTCGCTCAACATGTCGGCCTTCATGATCGGCATGGCGGTGGCCGCGGCGCTGGGCGGCGTCGTGGTGGACCAGTTCGGCGCGATGGCGCTGCCGGTGCTCGGCGCGCCGCTGGTGGTGGTGTCGCTGCTGGTGTGGCGCACGGTGCCCGAAGGGCGCGAGATCCGGTAGGCGCGAGGGTTGGCAGCCGGCCGGGAGGGGGCTAGCCTTCGATCGAGACAACGGAGGGTTTTCGATGCGGAGCCTGGCGCTTGTCGTCTCGGTGCTGCTCGGGCCGGTTGCCGCCGAGGCGGCGCAATGCGAGGCGAACACCTGGCGCATGGCGGCGCCGCTGCCGGCGGAGCGGACCGAGGTGACGGCGGCGACGGACGGCAGCCGCATCTTTGTTGCGGGCGGCATGGCGCCGGACCCGGCGACGGACCTCGTCTCGGTCTATGCCTACAACCCGCAGGCGGACAGCTGGAGCACGCTGGCGGCGCTCGACCGGGACGTGAACCACACCGGGCTCGTCGTGCTCGCGGGCAAGGTCTACGTGGTGGGCGGCTACGAAGCGCCGGACAACCGGCCGACGGCGCGGGTCAGGGCCATCGACATCGCCAGCGGAGAGGTGAGGGACGTCGCGCCGCTGCCGACGCCGCGCGGGGCGCTGGCGGCCGTGGTGCTGGACGGCAGGATCCATGCAATCGGCGGGACGACGGAGCGGAGCGTGGGCACGCACGAGGTCTATGATCCGGCCAGCGACAGCTGGAGCGAGGCGGCGCCGATGCAGGTGCCGCGCAACCACATCGCGGCGGCGGTGTGGGGCGGCAGGATCCATGTGTTCGGCGGCCGGGACGAGCAGACGTTCCTCCTCGATGCGGGCGAGGCATACGACCCGGCGACGGACAGCTGGTCGCCGATCGCGCCGCTGCCGACGGGGCGGAGCGGGATCGGCGCGGCGCTCGCGCACGGCCGCATCATCGTGCTGGGCGGCGAGGTGGGCGGGGCGGCGGGCTACCCGTTCCCGCAGGCGGAGGCCTACGATCCGGCGGCGGACGCCTGGTCGCAACTGGCGCCGATGCCGACGGCACGGCACGGGCTGGGCGTCGCGGCCATCGGCGACGAGGTGTTCAGCATCGCCGGGGGGCCGCAGCCGGGGCTGACGGTGAGCCGCGTCAACGAGGTGCTGTGCGCGCGGCGCTGACGGCATGTCATTGTCAAATGCGGCCGGGAGCGGCGGCCGGCAGGTTGCGGCCACCGACGCCGGACGAGGTGTTTCGGGTCCTGACGCCGGCGGGGCGGTTGCAGCGGGGAGCTGCGCCGCCCTTTTTGCTGCCGGCTCAGGCGGGGACGGCGCCGAAGCTGCGGGTGCGGGCGGCGTAGTCGGCGAGCGCGAGGTCGAACTCGGCGGGGCCGAAATCGGGCCACTGCACCGGGGTGAAGTAGAGCTCGGCCTGGGCGCATTCCCAGAGCAGGAAATCGGAGAGCCGGCGGTCGCCGCCGGTGCGGATGAGGAAATCGACGTCGGCGGTGCCGAGCCGCTCGGCCAGCGCCTCGGCGGTGGGCGCGGCGGCGGCGGCGGCGAGGATGGCGTCGCGGGCCGAGTAGTCGATGGCGATGCGCAGATGCAGCAGCGTGCCGCCGGCGGTGGCCTTCTCGGCGGCGGCGATGGCGCGGGCGAGGCCGAGCGGGACGCGGTCGCGGCGGCCGAGCACGCTGATGCGGACGCCGTTGCGGCGCAGTTCGGGCGCCTCGACGAGAAGGAAGTGCCGCAGCAGCGACATGAGGCCGGCGACCTCGGGGCCGGGGCGCTGCCAGTTGTAGCTGGAGAAGGCGTAGAGGGTCAGAGCGCCGACGCCGCGGTCGATGGCGGCCCGGACGACGGCGCGGACGGACTCGGCGCCGGCCTCGTGGCCGAAGGCGCGCGGCATGCCCCGGGCTTCGGCCCAGCGACCGTTGCCATCCATGATGATGGCGACGTGGAGTTTGCGGTCACGACTGCTTTGCATTGTAAACCTCTTGGGTACGGAAGCGGGCAAGGCGTGTGAAATCAACGGGTTGGCGAGGGAGCGCTAGATGCCCTTCCACCAGCCGTCGGCGGGCTCGATCCGGGGGCCGGCGGGTGCGGGGGCGGCGGCGCCGGAGGCGGCGGTGCGGGCGGAGGCGTCGCGGATCACCTGCTCGAGGACGGTGAGGTAATCGAGGAAGCGGCGGTGGCCCTCGGCGGTGAGGCGGATGTCGGTGCGCGGGCGGCGGGCCTCGAAGCCCTTGCGGATGGAGACGAGGCCGGCCTGCTCGAGGACCGACAGGTGGCGGCTCATGTTGCCCTGGGTGAGGCCGCAGAGGCGCAGCAGGTCGTTGAAGGACAGCCCGTCGGGGTGGCCGGCGAGCGAGGTGAGGATGCCGAGCCGGGCCTTTTCGTGGATGACGCGATCGAGGCCGTCATAGGCGAAGGGGGCGGGATCAGCGGACATCGGCGGCCTCGGTGGAGCGGTGGACGATCAGGGCGACGAGCAGCTGGCCCGCCGCGAAGGGCAGGCCCATGTACCACGGTGACAGGGCATGGTCGCGGGCGGCAAGCAGCAGCACGGCGAAGCCGGCGACGAGATACCATGCCCCGGCGAGCGCGAGGGCCGGCGGCAGCGAGCGGAGCGCGGCGAAGATCCCGAGGCTGACGAGCAGCAGCCAGATGCCGGGCAGCAGCCAGAGCAGATCGGCGGCGAACATGGCGAAGAAGGCGAGCAGCCCGGCGCCGACCACGCCGGCGGGGACGAAGTTCAGCACGGCCTCGCGGATCATCTGGTCGGCGAGGCCGTGGTGATGGCGATCGGCGCGGCGCAGCATCTCGGCCCCGATCAGCGCGGAGGCGGCGATGGCGGCGCCGATCCAGGCGGTGAAATAGGCCACGGGCGCGGGATCGGGGCCATGGATCAGCGACTGCAGCAGGGCGACGGCGAAGGCGAGGATGCCGGTGAGCGCGAGGGCCGCCGGGCCGAGGCCGCGGAAGGTGCTGGAGCGGGCGAGCCGGCTCTTGATCTCGACGATGTCGGCGAGGGCCTTTTCGAGCTCGGTCATCGCGACTCAGCGCTTGTTTGTGATGCAAACCAGACTGGCGCGCAGATTTGGGCGGAGTTGGGGCGGCGCCGGCGGGGCTAGTCGTCGATGCGGCCGCGGAGGCGCTTGGTGGTGCTGCGGTGCGTCTTGGCCTCGAGGCGGCGGTGTTTGGAGGCAAGGGTGGGGCGCGTCGCGCGACGCGGACGCGGCGGCACGAGCGCGGCGCGGAGCATGGCGACGAGGCGCTCGATGGCGTCCTCGCGGTTCTGCGGCTGGTTGCGGAAGCGGCTGGCGGTGATGACGACGACGCCGTCGGTGGTGAGGCGGCTGCCGGCAAGGGCGGCGGCGCGCAGCTTCACCGGTTCGGGCAGGCTCGGCGAGCCCATGAGGTCGAAGCGCAGCTGGGCAGCCGAGGCGACCTTGTTGACGTTCTGGCCGCCGGGGCCGGGGCTGCGGATGTAGTCGATCGCGAGCTCGGAGACCGGCAGGTGGACGGCGCCACCGATGTGGATGGTATCGGGAATGGGCCGGCTCCGGGTTGGCAGGACCCCAAGGAACGCGATTTGCGGGCAAAAGGAAAGCGCCGCCCGGTGAGGGGCGGCGCCTGGTGATGCGCTCTCGATCAGCGGACGCGGATCGAACTGATGTTGTTGCGGGCGCCACGCAGGTCCGACACGCTGCGCGAGATGACGATGCAGCGGCCGTTGAAGCTGGTGCGCTCGCAGACGAGGGCCTGGGCGTCGCCGCGAATCTGGATCGAGGCGATGTTGTCGTCCCAGCGGCCGAGGCGGGCAAGGCGCTCGCCGGGGCGGGCGCAGAAGCTGTCACCGCGGAAGCCGGGGCGCTCGAAGAAGCAGACGCGGTCACGCGGGCCGCCGGGGCGACCGGGGCGCACGTCGAAGCCACCCGAGCCGATCTGGAAGCTGAAGCCCGGCACCGAGAAGCCGATGTTCACGTCCGGAGCGTTGGAACCGGGACCGGGACGACCCGGGCCAGGACCGAAGCCGGGGCCAGGGCCAGGACCGAAGCCGGGGCCGGGGCCGAAGTCAGGGCCAGGACCGGGGCGACCGGGGCCAGGACCGGGCCGGCCGGGACCGCGGCCGTCGTCGCTCAGATAGGCCTGCGAGACCCAGCCGTCGGGGCCGGGCTTGATGACGTAGCACCAGCCGTTGGAGCAACGGTCGATCTCGACTTCGTCGCCGGCGCGCAGCACGTCGACAACGGCGCCGTTCACCGGCGCGTTGCGGACATTGACGGTGGAGGTGGCGACGGCCGCGTTGGCCGCCGAGGCGAAAAGGAGGGAGCCGAGCAGCACTGCTGCGGCTCCCGCGAGCCTGATGGGAAGCATGGATTTCCTCTCTTGTGACGCTTGGAGTCGGGGTATAGCCGTACGGGCCGAAACGAGAAAGCCGCATGCCGGTTCCACAAATCGAGGCAAATCCGAGCGAGATTCGGGCGCCGGACGATCCGTACAGGACGGATAGTCCGGGCAGGGTGAAGCAGCGGTAAAAGCCCTCTCAGTACACGTGCAGCGAGCTCAGGCCGTTGTCGAGGAAGCCGTGCAGGCGCGGCTGGCTGCGGCTGACGATGACGCAGTAGCTGTGGAAGTCGCGGTCGCGGCACAGCAGCACCGAGACCTTGCCCTCGATCGACACGGACGAGAACAGGTTGTCGGCATCGAGCAGCAGCAGGTCCCGCGCCTTGAAGCCGGATTTCGCGCAGAGCGCGGCGCCGGTGTAGTTGGGCCCCTCGTAGAGGCAGACCTCGCCGGGGCCGCCGAAGGCGAAGCCCTTGTGCGGGAAGGCATAGGGGCTGTGCGGGGCGACGCCGAAGGTGATGGAATACAGGCTGGTCCAGCCGGCCTGGTGGCCCCGATGGACGCGGCACCAGTTGCGCGAGCAGCGATCGACATAGACCCGCACCTCGGGGTCGATGAGGCCGACGTCGTCGTACTGGTTGCCGGGGCCCTCCTTGAGGACGAGCTGGCGCAGCGACCAGGCGGGCGAGCCGAATTCCGCGTTGGCGGCGTATGGGGTGAACAGGAACAGGACGGTAACGACGAAGGCGGCGAGCAAACGCATGCGGGGGACCCTCGAGACTGTGCCGGAGGGGAAGGGTAACGCCCGAACGGGGAGGTTGGAAAGGGCCTGCCGGCCACGGACCGGGAAAAGCCGGAAAAGGCGCTGCGCGACTGACGTCAAGCGCAGCGCCCTGGCCCGCGGGCGAGGCCACCCAACCGCAGGCGTGGTCCGGCTCGGCGGCAGCAAGATGCTTGCCGGATCAACAGGTTGGATGGTGGGGCCGGGCGGCTGAACGCAGGCTGAACAGGGGCGGTCGGGGGCTCAGCGCGGGATGGGTTTCTTGCGGCCTTCCTCGTCGAGGGCGACGTAGATGAAGCGGCCTTCGGTGACCTTGACCCGGTCGGATACGCGGTTGCGGCGAGCCCAGGCCTCCATGGCGATGGTAATGGAGGTGTTACCGATGCGCTCGACGCTGGTGTAGACGCAGAGCACGTCGCCGATCTTGACCGGGGCGATGAAGGTCATGGCCTCGACGGCGACGGTGGCGACACGGCCCTGGACGCGCTCGACGGCGGCGATGGACCCGGCAATGTCCATCTGGCTCAGCACCCAGCCGCCGAAGACGTCGCCGGCGGGGTTGGTGTCGGCGGGCATGGCGAGGGTGCGGATGGTGAGGTTGCCCCGCGGCTCGGCGGCGTCAGTGATCATGTTGCGGTCCTCTCGGCGGCCAGCGGCCGATCTCTTCTTCCCAGTGGCGGCGGCAGAGCGAGACATACACCGATTTCTCGATCGACACCTGGTCGCCCTCGCGCAGCGCGCCGCCCTCGGCATCGCGGCGGACCACCATGGTGGCCTTGCGGCCGCAGAAGCAGATGGTCCGCACCTCGCGCAGCTCGTCGGCGACGGCGAGCAGCTCGGACGAGCCGGGAAAGAGCTGGCCGCGGAAATCGGTGCGCAGGCCGTAGCACATGACCGGCACGTCGAGGCGGTCGGCGACGCGGGCGAGCTGCCAGACCTGTTCGGCGGTGAGGAACTGGGCCTCGTCGACGAAGACGCAGTCGATCCGCGACTCCTGCTGGTGGTCGTTGACGCGCTGGAACAGGTCGTCGCCGGCGCCGAACATCTCGGCCGCGGCGGAGATGCCGAGCCGGGAGGTGATGAGGCCGACGTCGCCCTCGGCATAGAGGGAGGAGGTGAAGAGCAGCGTGCGCATGCCGCGCTCGACATAGTTGTACGACGCCTGCAGCAGCAGGGTCGACTTGCCGGCATTCATCGTCGAGTAGGAGAAGTAGAGCTTGGCCATGGCCAGTGTCATGCCGCAGGCGGGGCCGCGCGGCGAGGCCAATCCGGCTGTCTCAACAAAAAATCGGCCGCCGGGCGGGGCGGCCGAAGAGGATGCCGAACGGGGCTCGGCGGCAGGCGGACCGGATGGCGGCTCCGGCGGGCCCTGCGGAAGGCACGGCCCGGTTGCGGGCGAGGCAACCGTCGTGCGGCGCGGGGACGGGGATCCCGGCGCAGGTCCAAGCTATTGAAGGGACATGACAAGCCGATGACGCCCGCTATCATATTGGCGACATTTTCAGCCCGTAGCCGAGGGGCGCGGGCGGGCGCCTGGAGAGCGACATGAAGGTTTTCGGAAAGGCAGTTCTGGCACTTGCACTGGCGGCGGCCATGACGGGCGGGAGCCTCGCGGAGGGGCTCGACCCCACGGGGGTGTGGGTGGCCGAGAAGAACTCGGACTACGCCGTCAGCTGGTGCGGCAAGAACAATGACGAGCTGTGCGTGAAGCTGGTGGGGCTGCGCAACAACATGCGCAAGCCGCGCAACCTCGAGTATCTCGACAAGACCATCATCAACGGCGCCAAGCGCAGCGGCGCGAACCGCTGGAAGGGCAAGATGCACGTGTTCGGGCACAGCGGCGACGCCGTGGTGACGATGCGCGGCGACAACGACCTGCACGTGAAGCTGTGCGCCTATGTCGTGCTCTGCGACGAGTACAACATGACGCGCGTCGAGTGACGCGCCGCCGGAGCTAGGCGACGGCCCGGCGCCGGCGCAGCGCCGGGACCGCCTCCACCACGAGAATGGCGACGAAGATCAGCGCGGCCCCGGCATAGCCGACCGGGGTCAGGCGCTCGGCCAGCAGCAGGGCGCCGCCGAGCGCGGCAAAGAGGCTTTCGGCCGAAAGGACCACCGCCGCATTGGCGGCCGGGACGTATTGCTGCGCCACGGCCTGCAGGGTGTAGGCCACGGCGGTCGACAGCAGGCCGGCATAGGCGATCTCGATCCAGCCGTCAGCCAGGGTCGAGAGGTCGGGCGTCTCGAAGGCGAGGGCGCCCGCGACCGAGAGCAGCCCGACGACGGCGAAGCTCAGCGCCGAGAGGATGACCGGCAGGCCCGTCTCGCGGCTCAAGAGGCCGATGAGGAAAACCTGCACGCCCCAGAACACGGCACCCAGAACCATCAGCGCGTCGCCGATATTGAAGTCGGTGAGCGTGCCGCCGTTGAGGTGGTAGATGCCGACGAGGGCGAGCGGGGCGCCGACATAGATGGCCGGATGCGGTCGCTGGCGCACGGCCAGCCAGGCGATGATGGGCACGAACAGCACGTAGAGGCTGGTGAGGAAGCCCGAGTTGGTGACGCTGGTGTAGATCAGCCCGTACTGCTGGACGGTCGCGGCGAGGAAGAAGCCGGCGCAGAGGATGCCGACCAGCAGCCACTGCCGCCGGGTGACGGCGGCCACGGCACCGGGCTTGCGGCGATGCTCGGCCAGCGCGAAGGGCAGCAGCGCGAGGCCGCCGAGGAGGAAACGCGCGCCGCCGAAGGTCATGGGGCCCATGTGGTCCATGGCGGATTTCTGCGCGACGAAGGCGAAACCCCAGATGGCGGTGGCGAGAAGGAGGAAGAGGACGGCGACGGGACGGGACATGGCGCGCTGTGTAGCCCGGGCGAGGGGCGGACGTCGAGGGTGGGGCATCGAGCGCCGATGCGGCAAAGCCCCTCCGCCGCGTCGGGCGCTTCCCCGCCCCGGGAACGGGGCGGGAGCAGGGGGTGAGTCCCTAGGCCAGTTCGGCGTCGAGGGCGGCGATGAGCTGCTGGATCTCGGCCGGGGTGGTGTAGTGGGTGAAGGAGACGCGGAGCACGCCGTGGCCCGGATTGAGGCCGAGCGCCTCGAGCAGGCGGTAGGCGTAGAAATGGCCGCCCGAGGCCATGATGCGGTGGCGCGAGAGGCGGTCGGCGGCCTCGACGGCGAGGCCGTTGACGGCGAGCGAAACGGTGGGGGCGCGCGCGGCGGCATCGGTGGGGCCGATGAGGCGGATGTCGTTGCGGCCGCGGAGGTACTCCATCAGCGGCTCGAGCAGCGCGATCTCCTGGGCCCGCATGGCGGCATGCGCCCTGCGGAACGGACCGGCCCCCTCGGCCCGGTCGCCGGCAATGGCGGCGACGCGCTCGAGGTAGTCCGCGATGCCGGCGGCGGCGGCGACCTGGGCATGGTCGGGACCGGCGGGCACGAGGCGCTTGCGCGGCTGGGTGTCGTTGAAGAAATGGCCCTGGTTGGGCAGCTCGGAGGCGAGCGAGGGGCGGACCGCCATGACGCCCTGGTGCGGGCCGTACACCTTGTAGGCGGAGAACAGGTAGATGTCGCAGCCGAGCTCGAGCAGGTCGGGCAGGCCGTGCGGGGCGTAGGAGACACCGTCGACGACGGTGATGGCGCCATAGCTCTTGGCCTGCTGCACGATCTCGCGGACGGGGTTGATCTCGCCCACGATGTTGGAGGCGTGCGGGAAGCAGACGGCGCGGACCTTGCTGTCGAGCAGGCTCTCCAGCCCGGCCGGATCGAGGTGGCCGGTCTGCGGATCGACCTTCCACTCGCGGATTACCATGCCGCGGTCGGCCAGCCGCCGCCAGACGCCGGAATTGGCCTCGTGGTCCTGGTTGGTGACGACGATGGCGTCGCCGGGCTTGAGCCAGCCGGCGAAGGCGTTGGCCAGCGTGTAGGTGTTGGCCGAGGTGGAGGGGCCGAAATGGATCCAGTCCA
>JAEYZJ010000058.1 GCA_023430705.1 Pseudomonadota bacterium
GACCGGCACGACTGCCGACCCACCCGACCTCCCCCACCCCAACCACTCGTCATGATCGCGCTTCTGGCGCGGGGGACGGGGTGGAGAATACGATGGGGCGTGGGTGGGGGGATAAGTTGGGGATGGACGATGGGGCGGGGCCCTCATGCCGCGCGAAACCGCGGGGGCGCGGGGGCAAGGACTACTCGATCATGGCCACCCTGGAGCCCGAACCTGGGCAGCTGGAGGCGCAGGCACCGCCCTCGCCTACTGCTCCTCGGTCGGCTGCGAGCGGGCGGGCCCCGCGATTCCGAGAAATACGACGATGGCGCGGGAGACCTGCGCCAGCACGGCGTCCTCCACGCTCCCCAGCCGCGCTCCCAGCCGGGAGCGGGCGACCGTCGTGAGCTTGTCGATCATCAGCCGGCTCGGCTCGCGCAGGCCGTTGTCCGGGTTCGGCTCGACAAGGATGCGCAGCAGCGGCGCATCGGTCGGATCGGTGGTGAACAGGCAGACCGTCACCGACCGGGTTGCCGCGAAGCTGTCGTCCTGCACGATCAACGCTGGACGGGGCTTGCCGGCATAGTCGCCGCTCCCGGCGACCGTCCAGACTTCACCGCGCCTCACCGCTCGGGCCATTCCGAGACGGCATCGATGAAGCCCTGGTCGAACGGCTCGGCCGCACTCGCGGCGACTGCCTCGGCCGCGCGTCGCGCCTCGGAGCGAAAGCCTTCCGATCGCGTGTCCGGCACCCACAGCTGCACCGGCCTCAGACCCAGCGCCCGCAAGCGTTCGCGATGCTGGCGCACCTTGTCGCGCGATCTCGATGATGAAGCGCTGCTCACTCGAAGCCTCCGGTTACATGTAACCTAGGCCTGAATGCGGGTCGCGGCAAGCCGTGAACGCGAAGAGACGGCAGCAACTGCGCAGCGACGAGGGCTGAGAACGCCGCCGTCGGACCCGCAGCTTCAGCCGCGCATGGCCAACTGCCACGCGCAACCTGAGGCCCAGCCGCTCCCTAGGCGGATTGAGTTCGCGGCTATGCAGGAATTACCGGTGCGGAAGGATCGTGTGGCCCCGGGACCAAACCGGCGGCCACCACAGATGACGCCCCAAGCACATGCTTTTCCTGATCGTCAAAAAAGATATGGGCCCCGCTAGACTTAAGGAAGGGGGCCTTCTCCTTAGCGCCGACAAAGTGAGCCTCGTCCGCTGGCGTACCCCACGCCCGCAGTGTCCGAACCACCCGTTCATGGGCCGGAGCGTTTCGCGCAGTCACTAGGATAATCCTCACCTTACTCACGTTGCCGTCATCAAGAAACACTCGGCGCAAGGCGGAGAGTTTCCTCAAGAATGTGCCGAAGGGGCCCTGCGATAGCGGATTCTGTGCGTTCTCACTCTCATGCTTTAAGAACGCCTCTAGCCCGCCCTGCTTGTAAATGTTGTCCGACTCGTCGCTAAAGACGACGGCATCACCATCGAAGGCAAAACGCACCTCTTCTGATGAAGTGTCCGATTTTTGCTTGGGCGAAGGGCCAAGCCTAGCCGCGGCGGCACCCCCTGCGACAGCGCCTTTGACGTCCGCGTCGGCGTTCGAGAGGAAGAGGTCGATGCCCCAGGCAGACACGTACGGAGCCAAAGAGCGTCCGCTTGTAAAGCTACCGGTCTTGATCGCCAGCCCATAGTGATCTGCCGCTCTAAAGGCTCGAAGTGACAGGTCGGGAGAGTTCTGCGAAAGGAGAACGACCTCGACGTACGGCGCCTTTCCGGCCTCATTCAGCGCTAGAAGCCTCTCGACAACCTCGAAAGCAGGACCTTTCTCGAGGACCGCATCCTCTCGCCGCAACTGCATTTCGGCGTAGGCTTTGACACCCTTCTCGACGAATATTCTATGCTCTTCTTCCAAGTCAAAAAGAGCTCTCGTCGATATACCGACCCTCAACGGCTTCGACCGTAAGTCCAAAGCTGCAGCTTCTCTGGATTTGTAAACACTCAAGACGGACGCCCCCCGGTAATTCGTTGAGAACATACCAGAAATCACTTCCAGCGTCAGGCCTTGGCCTCAGCGAAAAGATACTCAGTCCAAAGCAGCATTTCTAGCTAAAGCCCCCAGGCGCCTATCCGCGCCCAATCACCCCGCTCGCCGCCAGCGCCTCGTCCACCAGCGTCTCGGCGCATCCGGGGGCGAAGGCGGCTGGTTGGCCGTAGTATCTGTGGGCTTCGAGGACCTCGTAGCCGCCCGCGGGGTAGGCTTCGCGCGGCGGGATGTAGCCGGGGACGCCGTCGGCGAGGCTGACGACGAAGGGCGTCGGGCCGGCCGGCAGGGCGGCGCGGAGCGACAGCGCGGTGGCGGCGAAGATTTCGCCGGGCATGAACACCAGCTCGAGCCCGCACCAGTTGAAGGCGGTGACCCGGCCGGGCCAGGGGGTGAGGGGCTCGCGGGCCGTGGTGGCCGCCCATCCGGCCCAGTGGCGGTAGAGGCTCGCCCAGGCCGGCGCGGCGGCGGTGGCGGCGCGCTCGTCCCATTCGGCGGCCAGCGCATCGAGATCGCCGGCTTCGTTCCGCAGGAGCGGCAGGGCGACCGCGCGGCCCTGCGCCTCGACCGGCCCGCCGAGCGGCGACAGCGCCGCCCCCGTGACCGACCGGGCAAGGCTCAGGCCCAGCCGCTCGGCCTCGGCATAGGTCCGGTCGGGCGGCACCTCGGTGCTGATCGAGGATTCCGGCGAATGACCGGTGCTGACATCGCCCGAGCAGCCGGGGAGGAACAGGGCCACGGCGCCGGGATGGGCGCGCTCCACGCCGGCACGGGCGAAATGCGGGAAATCGGCGGTGTAGAGCCGGTTGCCGGCGCCGAGGACGACCGGGTGGCAGCCATGCGCGAACGCCACCGCCAGCGGCTCGCCCGAGAGGGCCTCGACGCGGAGGACGGGGACCGTGGGATCGATGGGCCCGTCGTCGCCGCGCCGGTTGAAGGCGATGCCGGGATTGTCGCCATTGCCGGCGAACAGGCGGGCCGGCTGGCGCCTCGCCGCGGCCTGCTGCAGGGCGGCGACGCAGCCATCCTCGAGCTGCGCGAGGAAGGCCGGATCGGCTGGCCCGCCGCAGCCCCCGGGCATGGGCGCGCCGTGGGTATGGGTCGCGATGACGACGACACGGTCGTCGGCAAAGCCGGACCGCGCCCGGATGCGGGCGCAGCTGTCTTGGTGGAAACCCAGCACGTCGGCGACGACGATGGCGGTGTCGTCCACCACCAGCGCCCGCGCCGTCAGCGGGTCATGCGCGCCGGTGGCCGGCTCCGTGCGCGCCGCATAGCCGCACATCAGCTGGCCGGGCGGCGGCATGATGTCGATGACCGCGGCGCCGGCCATCACGGCGGTCGGCGCGGTCATCGGCATCTTCAGCGCGTCAGCTTCTTGTAGCTGACTCTGTGGTTGTTCACCGAGTCGGCGCCCAGCCGGCGGATCTTGTCCTGCTCGTAGTCCTGGAAGTTGCCTTCGAACCACTCGAAGTGGCTGTTGCCCTCGTAGGCCAGCATGTGGGTCGCGAGGCGATCGAGGAACATGCGATCGTGGCTGATGATCACGGCGCAGCCGGCGAATTCCTCCAGCGCCTCTTCGAGCGCGGCGAGGGTTTCGGTGTCGAGGTCGTTGGTCGGCTCGTCGAGGAGCAGGACGTTGGCGCCCGACTTCAGCATCTTGGCGAGATGCACCCGGTTGCGCTGGCCGCCCGAGAGGTTGCCGACCTTCTGCTGCTGGTCCGAGCCCTTGAAGTTGAAGGCCGAGGTGTAGGCCCGCGAGTTCATCTCGCGCTTGCCCAGCATCAGGATGTCGTTGCCGCCCGAGATTTCCTCCCACACGGTCTTGTTGGGCGAGAGCGTGTCGCGGCTCTGGTCGACATAGCCGAGGTTGACGTTCTCGGCGACCGTGATGGTGCCCGAGTCCGGCTTCTCCTGCCCGGTGAGCATGCGGAACAGCGTGGTCTTGCCCACCCCGTTCGGACCGATGATGCCCACGATGCCGCCCGGCGGCAGCTTGAAGCTGAGGTTGTCGATGAGCACCCGGTCGCCATAGGCCTTGGTGACGTTCTCGACCGTGATCACGTTCTGGCCCAGCCGCTCGCCCGGCGGGATGATGATCTGCGCGGTCGAGGACAGGGTGCGCGCTTCGTTGACCTTCACCAGCTCGTCATAGGCGCGGATACGCGCCTTGGACTTGGCCATGCGGGCCTGCGGGCTCTGGCCCATCCACTCGCGCTCGCGCTCGAGCACCTTGGCCCGGGCCGCGTCTTCCGACTGCTCCTGCGCGAAGCGCTTGGCCTTGGCGTCGAGATAGGCCGAGTAGTTGCCCTCGTAAGGCACGCCGCGGCCGCGGTCGAGCTCGAGGATCCAGCCGGTGACGTTGTCGAGGAAATAGCGGTCGTGGGTGATGATCAGCACCGCGCCCGCGAATTCGCGCAGGTGCTTTTCGAGCCACTGCGTGGTCTCGGCGTCGAGGTGGTTGGTCGGCTCGTCGAGCAGCAGCAGGTCGGGCTGGCTCAGCAGCAGCGCGCAAAGCGCCACGCGGCGCTTCTCGCCGCCCGAGAGGTTGTCGATCGAGGCATCGCCCGGCGGGCAGCCCAGCGCCTCCATGGCGACCTCGACCTGCGACTCCAGATCCCACAGGTTCTGGCTGTCGATCACGTCCTGCAGGCGGGTCGCCTCGTCGGCCGTCTCGTCCGAGTAGTTCATCATCAACTCGTTGTAGCGGTCGATGATGTCCTTCTTTTCCTTGACGCCGGTCATGACGTTGCCGAGCACGTCGAGCGCCGGGTCGAGCTGCGGCTCCTGCGGCAGGTAGCCGATGCGGGCGCCGTCGGCGGCCCAGGCCTCGCCGGTGAACTCGGTATCGATGCCGGCCATGATGCGCAGCAGGGTCGACTTGCCCGAGCCGTTCGGACCGAGCACGCCGATCTTGGCGTCCGGGTAAAAGCTCAGGTGGATGTTGTCGAGCACCTTCTTGCCGTTCGAGTAGGCCTTCGACATGCCGTGCATGTGGTAGATGAATTGGCGCGCCATGAAGCGTACGGGTCCTGCCGCTGAAATTCCGGGAATGTGGGGCCGTATGTAGGGGAAGTGCCCGGTGCGGGCAACCCGGTGCTGGTCCCCGCAAGTCCCCGCCCGGCCGGCCGCGGCGACATCAATTCGACAAACTGCGCAACTCGACTGCGCGTTCACGATCGATTTGCCCGGGACGCCCCATGCCCAAGCCGCCTGCCGCTCTCCTCGCCGCCCTCGCCATGCTCGCCGCGTCCGGCGCCAGCGCCGCCGAAGCGCCGGCCCACGACTGGAGCGGCGCCTATGTCGGGCTGAGCATCGGCGGTGTCGCGCTCGGCGGCACGGCGGCGACCGACCCCATGGAAGCGCCCGCGGCGACCACACCGCTCGACGAGCGGCTGCAGCCGCAGCTCGGGATCAGCGCCGGCTACAACGTGATGCTGAACGACTTCCTGCTGTTCGGCCTCGAGGGCGACGCGAGCCGCCCCCTGCCCGCGCCCTGATGCGCTAGGACCCGCTGCTCGCAGCCGGCCGCTGCAGGATCACGCCGGTCCAGCCCATCCCGTCATACTCCTGGAAGCCGTGCGTCCGCGCATAGGCGACGAGCGCCCCGCTGGCATCGACATAGCTGCCGCGCGGCTGGTCGCCGGCGGCGAGCCGGAAGGTCTGGAACAGCAGGCGCTCGTCGGTGGTGGCGATGACCCGGCCATTGCGGTCGACCAGCATGACGGTGGTCCGCTCCCGGTCGGACGGACTGAGGGCGATGTCGTCCGAGACGATCGTCGCCCCCTGCTTCTCCCAGTCGAAATAGACCCCGAGCGCCCCGAGCACCTTGCCGTCGGTCCGCCCCCCGGCCCGCACGGCCGTGCCGAAGATGAGGACCTGCCGGCCGGACTGCGAGCGGCTCTGCCGCACCTCGTCGGACACGTACTCGTCGCCGCTGCGGGTCGCGAGGGCCTCGCGGAACCAGACCGCCGTCTCGTAGTCGAGACCCATCACCCTGCCGCGGAAGGCCCGGTTGGCATTGGCGACGGCGTGCCCCGCCGCATCGACCAGGACGAGGTCCGAGTAGACGGTGTAGTAGCGGTGGATCACCGCCAGCCGCTCCGACGCGAAGGCCGCCGCGTCCGGCGACGGACTGGCGAGCGCCTGCCACAGCGCGGCATCGGTCGCCCACCAGCGCACGTCCGCGGTGCGCTCGTAGAGGCTGCGCACGATGAGCTGCACGAGCGAGTCGGCGAGGTCGATCAGCCGCGCCCCCTCCAGCATGTCGACGAGGCTGCGGCTGTCGCCGATCCGCGCCTGGACATCGCGCTGGAAGGTGGCGGCCATCTCGGCCTGCAGTTCGGCCAGCCGCTGCACTTCGTGCGCGACGACCGCAAAGCTGCGCCCCGCCTCGCCGGCGCGCGCCGACTCGATCACGGCGTTCAGCGCGAGCAGCTTGGTCTGCGTCGCGACCTGCCGGTTCTTGCTGCCGTAGCGTTCGAGATCGGTGTTGATCTGATCAATGACGGCGCGCACCCCATCGGGGGCGTTGGCGCCAAAACCCTGCGTCGAAACCACTTGAAGTATCCCTTGCATTCCCGGCTCGAGGATAGGCACGAACCGGCGGTGCAAAGGTAAATCAAACGGCCTGTTTCGATGCACGGCGCACATGGCAGCCCTGCTAGGCGGCGACCTCTGCGATGAGCCAGCGGGCGACGGGCCAGGTGTTGGCGTAGTGCTCGAGGCAGCGGTCGAGGAAGCCGGGCTGGCGGGCCAGTTCGACCGGCAGTTCGATGATGGCGGTCAGGCCTTCGTAGAGCAGGTACTCCGCCCGGTCGGGGTCGGTCTCGTAGCCGCGCGGCATGCGTTTGCGCGTCTTCTCGCCGATCTGGTAGTCGCCCTTCGAGCGCACCTCCGCCACCGCCGCGAGCAGGGCCTTGCCCGACCGTGGATGGATCACCGACTGCAGGAAGTTTTCCAGCACCTCCCCCTCGAAGCGGTACATGCCGGCGCCGACGAAGAGCCGCCGCGCCGTCAGGCTGAACCAGAAGCCCGGCAGGTCCCAGCTGCGCCGCTCGCCGTGCCAGAACCAGAGGTCGAGATGCTCCTTGTAGGGCCGCTTGTCCCTCGAGAAGCGGATGTCGCGGTTGATGCGCGAGATCGAGCCGTTGACGCGCGGCTCGAACTGCACGGTGGGCGATATCTCGCGCAGGCGAGGCCCGAGCGCGGCGACCATGGCCTTGCCCGCCTCGACGAAGCCGGCCTCGTAGAGCGGCCGGTTGGCGTCGAACCACGCCTTCTCGTTATGGGCGGCGATGCCTTCGAGGAAGCCGAAGGTCTCGTCCGGGAAATGGTCCATCAGGTCTCGATCCGGACCGGCACGGACTTGAAGGCAGGGGTGCGCGAGCGCGGGTCGACAGCGGTGCCGCAGAGGACGTTCGCCTCCGGATAGTAGGCAAGGGCCGAGCCGCGCGGCAGGTCGAAGGCCATGGCGGTGCCGGTCATCCGGCCGGTATCGGAAGCGAGGGTGATGCGCTGCCCCTCGCTCACCCCCCGCTCGGCCATGTCCTCGCGGTTGAGGAAGATGGCGTCGCGTCCGGCCTTCAGGCGGTAGCTGTCGTGCTCCTCGTAGATGATGGTGTTGAACTGCCCCTCCGAGCGCACCGTGGCGAGCGTCAGCGGGCCGGGCTCGGCCGGGAGCGGGGTGACCACGAAATGCGCCTTGCCGTCGGAGGTGGAGAATTCCGGCGCGTGCATCACCCGGTTGCGGATGTGGAACTCGCGCTTCGCCACGTCGATGTCCCCCAGTTCCTCGAGCCCGGGAACGATTTTCGCAATCGCCGCACGCACCTGGCGGTGTTCCTTGAAGCTCTCGAACGGGATGGGACTGGCTGGCAGCAGGTGGCGCGCGAGGTCGCACAGGATCACCGTCTCGGGGCGGACATTGTCGAGCCGCTCGATGCCGCCGTCGCTGAGGCGGACATAGTTGAACATGGATTCCTGCGTGGTCGGCGACCATTCCTCGTCGCGCGCGGTGACCGGCAGGATGAGCACCTCGCCCTCTCCCAGCCCGTGCACGTGCCCCTGGTTGAGCGTGGTGGTGAGGAAGAGCTTGAAGCCGATCGACTCCATGGCGCGGCTGGCAAAGGCGGTGTCCGGCGTGGCGCCCCAGAGGTTGCCCCCCATGATCACCGCCGCGTCGATCTCGCCGCGGGCGGCGGACTCGAGGCAGGCGATGGTGTCGAGGCCCCTGCTGCGGCCGAGCTCGATGCCGAAGGTGCGCTCCATTGCCGCGAACACCTCTTCGGAGACCACCGGCTTGACGCCGATGGTGCCGATGCCCTGGACGTTGGAGTGTCCGCGCAGCGGCAATAGGCCCGAATAGCGCTTGCCGATCATTCCCCGCAGCAGGGCGAGGTTGGCGATCGCCTCGACATTGGCGACGCCGTGGACGTGGTGCGTCATGCCCATGCCCCAGGCGAAGACGACGTTCTGCCGGCTGGCGTAGCGGGTCGCGACCCGCTCGATGTCGGCGACCGGGATCATGGTCCGCGCCTCGACCTCTTCCATCGAGAGCGAGGCGAGATCCTGCTCGAGGGCATGGAAGCCGGCGCCGTGCGCCTCGATGAAGCGGCGGTCCTCGGCGCCCATGGCGAGGATGGCCTTCATCAGGCCCTTGAAGAGCCAGATGTCGGTGCCGATGCGGGGCTGCAGGTAGTCCGACGCGATCTCGGTGCCGCCCGCCAGCATCGAGCCGGGCGATTTCGGCACGGCGAACCTGACGAGCCCCGGCTCCCTGGCCGGGTTGATGACGATGACGTCGCCGCCCCGGTCGCGGCAGTGCTTCAGCATGTGGATGAAGCGCGGGTGGTTCGAGGACGGGTTGGCGCCGATCACGAAGATCAGGTCGGCCCCGGTCAGGTCCTCGAGCTCGACCGTCGAGGTGCCCTTGCCGATGGTGGTGGCCAGCCCCTCGCTGGTCGCCTGGTGGCAGTAGTACGAGCAGTTGTTGACGTTGTTGGTGCCCCACGCCCGCGCCAGCAGCTGGAAGACGAAGCCGGCCTCGTTCGAGGATCGGCCGGAGGAGTAAAAGAAGCTCCGGTCGGGCTCGGTGGTCTTCAGCTGCGCCGCCGCGTGGGCGATGGCGAAATCCCAGTTCACCGGCTCGAAGCGCTCGGCGCCGCGGGCCTTGAACAGCGGCGTGTTGAGGCGGCCGAGCCGCTCCATCTCGCGGCCCGAGAGCTGCCGCAGGTCGCCCAGCGGATGCAGGAACGCTTCGTTCGGGATGGCGGGCTGGATGTCGGTCGACTGCGCCTGCACCGACTTGTTGCAGACCGAGGGGAACTCGCCCAGCTCGTTGGTCATGCCGCCGTGCTGGCCGCCCATCCCATAGGCGCAGGCCTTGCAGGCATTCTTCGCCGTCAGCGCCTTGGCGGCCTTGCCAACTCCCATCCGCCGGATCGTGTCGACGGTGTAGAGCAGCTTGGCGGGCCCGCCTCCAACGATGCGCGGCCGCTGGTCGATACTCATGTGAACTCCTCGTTGCGGGCAAAATACCATCCGTCGCGCCGACGGCAACCCATCCGGCCGTCGAACCTTCGGCCGCCGGCCGTACGCCCGATCCCGCTGCCGATCCACCGGGCGCGGAACGACATCGCGGGATCGGCGTTCTCTTCCGATCCCAGGAGGAGGAGAGTGCAATGCGCATCGCCATAGCCGCCCTGTCGCTGGCCATGCTGGCGGCGCCCGCCTACGCGCAGGCAACGACCGCCAAGGCAGATATCGTCGGGCTCGACGGCACCAGCCACGGCACGCTGACCCTCACCGCCGCCGACGGTGGCGTCCACATCACCGGCGACCTGACGGGCATCCCCGAGGGCGAGCACGGCATCCATATCCACGAGACCGGCGTCTGCGACGCGGCAGTCAAGTTCGAGAGCGCCGGCGCGCACTTCAACCCGACGGACCACAAGCACGGCAGCGAGAACCCCGAAGGCCCGCATGCCGGCGACCTGCCCAACATCACGGCCGCGGCGGACGGCGCCGCCAAGGTGGACGTCACGGACTCGACCGTCATGCTCGGCGAAGGCCCGGCGAACCTGCTCGACGCCGACGGCGCGGCGATCGTCATCCACGCCGCCCCCGACGACTACAAGACCGATCCCTCCGGCAATTCCGGCGATCGCATCGCCTGCGGCGTAGTTCAAGGCGGCAGCTGACGATGCGGGGAGCGGCCTCGCCACCGGGCCGCTCCCACACCCCCCTTCATGGCTCTTTTTGTCCGGTCTTTGACCGGCACATGCCTTTCGCGCTACCGCTGGCGGACTAGACTGCCGGCATGTTCAAGCGAAAGGCATGCGCAGGATGACCGACACCGCACTCATCGTCGTCGACGCCCAGGAATCCTTCCGGCAGCGCCAGAACTGGTTCGAGACCGATCACGCGACCTATCTGGCGACCCAGAGGCGGCTGATCGAAGGCGCCATCCGGGCCGGCTACAGGGTCGTGCGGGTTCTGCACGCGGAACCTGAAGGCATCTTCGCGCAGGCTTCCGGGTTCGTCCGTCCCCTCGCCGAGATCGCCGACCTGCCGGTCGACGCCGAGTTCATCAAGACGCGCCACTCCGCCCTCGTCGGCTCGGGCCTCGATGTCTGGCTGACCGAGAACGGCATCCGCCGGCTCATCGTCTCCGGCATCCGCACCGAGCAATGCTGCGAGACCACCACCCGCCACGCCTCCGACCTGGGCTGGCAGGTCGACTTTGTCACCGAAGCGACGCACACCATGCCGCTGACCGATGCCGGCGGCCACACCTGGACGGTCGAGGAGATCAAGGCCCGGACCGCCGCGGTGCTGGACGGGCGCTTCGCCCGGGTGTGCACGGTTCGCGAGGCCCTGTCGGGCGCACCGCGGAGCGCCGCGGCATGACCCCTGCCCGGCGCCGGATCCCGGTCTACTGCGTGCTTCCGGCGCGGACGCTGCTGCTCGACGTGGCCGGCCCGATGGAGGCCCTGCGCGCCGCGAACCTGCACCAGCAGGACGTGGCGTTCGATGTCCGCTACGTCGGCCCGCTGCCCGAGCTGACGAGCTCGGTCGGCCTCAAGCTCACGGGGATCGAGGGCCTGCCCGACCGGATCGAGCCCGGCGCCATGGTCGTGCTGTCGGGCCATGCCGAGCAGCCGCTCGATGCCGGGCACGCGGCCGAGCCCCCCGAGGCCGGCGCGGACGCGATCGTGGCCTGGCTGCGGCAGGTGGTTCGCCCCGGCATCCGGCTCGTCTGCATCTGCGCCGGCGCCCTGCTGGCCGCGCGGGCCGGGCTGCTGGCCGACACCACCTGTACCACCCACCACACCGACTGCGCCGACCTTGCCGCGCTGGAACCGACCGCGCGGGTGCTCGAGAACCGGCTCTACGTCGAGGACGGCGAGCGCTACACCAGCGCCGGCATCACCGCCGGGATCGACCTGATGCTGCACATCATCGGGCAGCTGACCGACCCCGCGACGGCGGCGGCCGTGGCGCGCTACCTCGTCGTCTACCTGCGCCGGGCAGGCACCGATCCGCAGCTCTCGCCCTGGCTCGAAGGCCGCAACCACGTCCACCCGGCCGTGCATCGCGTGCAGGACGCGATCACCGCCGATCCGGCGCGCGACTGGTCGCTCGAGACGCTCGCCGGGATCGCCATCGCCAGCCCGCGCCACCTGTCGCGGCTGTTCAACGACCACGCCGGCATGAGCATTCCCGAATACGTGAACCGGCTGCGCGTGGCGCTGGCGCGCCAGCTCGTCACCGAAACCCGGCTCGACATGGAGCGCATCGCCGAGCGGGCGGGCTTCGCCTCCTCGCGCCAGCTGCGCCGGGCCTGGGGCAGGCTGAGTCCGGCGTCCCCCAGCCGGACCCGCCGCGTGCATGGAACGGCGGGCGCCTGACCTACGTTTCTCCCCCTATATTGGGAGGGACTTCCGGTGCGCTTCGCCTATGCCTATGCTCGACCCGTGAGCGATCCGTTCGAACTCGTGGCGCAGAACGATCTGGATGGGCTGAGAAGTGCGCTGGCGCACGATCCCGGCCTCGTCGAGATGCGCCACCCGACGGGCGCCTCGCTGGTCTGCTGGGCAGCCTACATGGGCAATGTCGGCGCCATCGCCGCCATCCGCGCCAAGCTCTCCGCGCTCGATCCGCACGAAGCCATCATCTTGCGCGACGGCGCGCGCCTCGAATCCGCGCTGGCCGACGGCTGGGACGCCAACACGTATTCCGCGGACGGGTTCACGCCGCTGTCGCTGGCCGCCTTCTTCGAGAACCCCGAAGCCTTCGACCTGCTGCTGCCGCTGACCAGCGACGTGAATGCGGCGGCCCGCAACCCGCAGAAGGTCGCCGCGCTCCATGCCGCCTGCACCCGGCGCAACATCGGCATGGTCGAGCGCCTGCTGATGGCGGGCGCCGACCCCAACCAGCCACAGGCCGACGGCTTCCTGCCGCTCCATGCCGCCGCCCAGCATGGCGACGGAGCGCTGGCCGGCATGCTGCTGCTGGCCGGGGCCCGTCCGGAGCAGCGCAATGCCGCCGGCCACGATGCTGCGGCCATCGCCCGAACGGCAGGGCACGACTGGCTGGCGGAGCGCCTCGCGAGCGCCGGCTGAGGCCGGCCGAGGCTGAAGTCCAGCTCGCGCATCACCCCAACGTTACAGCGATTTAATGTGAGACGGCGTATGCCGATGGTATCGTTCGCCGCACCTGCCCGCAGCCGATTTGCGGGCCAAATCGTTTTGGGATGCTCGCTTGATTAGGCAAATACTGGTTTCGCTCGTCATCGTGGGAGCGGCCGCGGTCGCTTACGTCTTCCTTGTCCCCGATGCGCGCGAAACGCTGTCCAGGCTCGGCATCCAGCTTCCCGTCTCCGGCCCCGCAGAAGCGGCGACGCCCGGCACACCCGGCCGGCCGGCGGCCCAGGGTGGCCCGCGCCAGGGCGGCCCCGGCCCCGCTGGCCGCGGCGGCAGCCGGGCCCTCGTCGTGGTGACGGCGCCCGTCGTCGTCGCGACCATCAACGACCGGCTCACCGCCATCGGCGAAGGCGCCGCAACCCGCTCGGTCACCGTGGTTTCGCCCGCCGCCGGAACGCTCGCCGAACTGCTGGTGCGGCCGGGCGAGGCGGTAGAGGCCGGCGCCGTCATCGGCCGGCTCGACGCCGACGCCGAAGCCATCGCCGCCGAGCGCGCGCGGCTCGCCTTTTCGGACGCCGAGACGTCACTTGCCCGCCTCAACGAACTGGCGCGGGCCAACAACGCCTCGAACGTCCAGGTCGCCGCGGCGCAGCTCGCCTACGACAACGCGCGGCTCGAGCTTCGGACCGCGGAGCTGGCGCTGAGCAGGCGCACGATCACGACGCCGATCGCCGGCACGGTGGGACTGTTCCAGGTGACGCCCGGCAACACCGTGACCACGCAGACCGTGGTGACGACGATCGAGGAAACCTCGGAAATCCGCGTCAGCTTCTGGGTTCCCGAGCGCTATGCCTCGGCGATGTCCGTGGGCATGCCGCTGACCGCGACCGCCGTGGCGCTGCCCGGCGAAACCATCGCCGGCGTCGTGAGCGCGGTGGACAACCGCATCGACACGGCGAGCCGCACGCTCAAGGTCGAGGCCGAGATCCCGAACCGGGACGGACGGCTGCGCCCCGGCATGTCGTTCTCGGTCACCCTGACCTTCCCCGGCGAGGAGTTTCCCGCCGTCGACCCGCTGGCCATCCAGTGGTCGAGCGGCGGCGCCTACCTGTGGAAGCTCGTCGAGGACAAGGTCGAGCGCGTGCCGGTCGAGATCATCCAGCGCAACTCGGACGGCGTGATGGTGAAGGCCGAGCTCGGGCCCGGCGACCAGGTGGTGACGCAGGGCGTCCAGCAGCTCGCCCCCGGCGCGACCGTGCGGCTGCTCGACGAAGCCGGCACCGAGGCGAGAGGCGAAGGCCGCAGGGACAACCCCTCGTGAGGGCGGCGCGCACGATGCAGTGCCCGTCACGGGTGGAACAGGGCCGGGCCGCTCCCGGCATCGAGGGAGGGGCGACGACATGAGCATCCAGTCTCAGAACGAACGCGGCGGGGCCATCGCCGGGCTGTTCGTGCGCCGGCCGGTGCTCGCCATCGTGGTCAGCTGCCTGATCATCGTCGGCGGGCTCGCCGCGTTCTTCGGCGTCGAGGTCCGCGAGCTGCCCAGCGTCGAGCGTCCCACCCTCTCGATCAGCACCAGCTTTTCCGGCGCCGCGGCCGAGACGGTCGACCGCGAGATCACCGCCGAGATCGAAGGCGTGGTGGCGCGCATCCAGGGCGTCGCCTCGATCTCGTCGGACTCGTCCTACGGGCGCAGCCGCGTGTCGATGACCTTCAACGACGGCACCAACCTCGACAACGCCACCTCCGACATCCGCGACGCGCTCGGGCGCATCGCCAACCGGCTGCCCGAGGGGGCGGACACCCCGGTCATCGTCAAGGCGGACTCCAACGCGCAGGCGATCATCCAGCTCGCCGTGACCTCCGAGACGCTCGGCAAGGACGAGCTGACGCAGCTGGTCGAGAACACCATTTCCGAGCGGCTGGCGGCCGTGCCCGGCGTCGCCGACGTGCAGGTCAACGGCAGCCAGGACAAGAGCTTCGAGATCGACGTCGACCAGATCAAGCTCGCGAGCCTGGGCCTGACGGTGGCGGACATCCGCAACGCGCTCTCGACCATGGCCTTCGACAGCCCGGCGGGATCGCTCAACGGCGCCAACCAGAACATCGCCATCCGCGCCGTCGCCGAGGTGAACACGCCCGAGGAATTCGAGAACATCACCATCAAGGGCAATACCCGGCTCGGCGATGTCGCGACGGTGGTGTTCACGGCCGGGGCGGCCAATTCGGGGCTGCGCACGGACGGCAAGTCGGGCATCGGGCTCGGCATCGTGCGGCAGGCGCAGTCGAACACGGTCGATATCTCCGAGGGCGTCCGCAAGGCGGTGGACGAGCTGCGGGCCCAGCTGCCGCAGGTGGACATCAACATCTCGTCCGACGAGTCGGTGTTCATCTCGGGCGCCATCCACGAGGTGGAGCGCTCGCTGCTGATCGCGGTCGTCGGCGTCATCATCATCATCTACCTGTTCCTGCTCGACTGGCGGGCGACGATCATTCCCGCGCTGACCATGCCGGTGGCGCTGATCGGCACGGTGGCCGGCATCTATGCCTTCGGCTTCTCGCTCAACATCCTGACCCTGCTGGCGCTGGTGATCGCCACCGGCCTCGTCGTCGACGACGCCATCGTCGTGCTCGAGAACATCACCCGCAGGCGCGCCATGGGACTGGGCCCGCGCGCCGCAGCCGTGCTCGGCACGCAGGAAGTGTTCTTCGCCGTGGTCGCCACCACGGTGACGCTGGCCGCGGTGTTCATCCCGATCTCGTTCCTGCCCGGGCAGACGGGGCTGCTGTTCCGCGAGTTCGGCATCACGCTGGCCATCTCGGTGGGGCTCTCGGCGGTGGTGGCGCTGTCGCTCGCCCCGATGCTGGCCTCGCGCATGCTGAAGCCGCATGTCGAGCGCCCGCCCAACCTGCTGCAGCGCTTCGGCGGCGTGCTGGCGGGATTTTATCGCCGCACGCTCCATGTCGCGCTCGACAATCCGGTGGTGGTGATCGTCGCCGCAGTGATCCTCGCGGCGGCGGCCTGGGGCCTGTTCGGGACGCTGAAGCAGGAGCTGACCCCGCCCGAGGACCGCGCCTCGATCGCCATCAGCGTCAGCGCGCCGGCTACCGTGAGCCTCGATTTCACCCGCACCCAGATGCAGAAGATCGAGGACCTCCTCACGCGCTACAAGGAGAGCGGCGAGGCGACGAGCGTGTTCTCGATCTCCGGCTTCGGCTCCAACACCAATTCCGGCTTCATCATCATGACGCTGGCCGACTGGGAGGAGCGCAGCCGCACGCAGCAGCAGATCACCGCCGAGGTGCAGCAGTTGCTCACCGAGGTCCCGGGCGTGCGCGCCAATATCCGCCAGGGCAACAGCCTCGGCATCCGCGGCGGCGGCTCCGGACTGCAGTTCGCGCTCGTCGGCGACAACTACCAGACGCTGGCCGACGCGGCGCAGCAGATCAAGAGCCGCCTCGAAGCGGACGACAAGTGGGGCCGTGTCTCGGTGAACTACGAGACCACCCAGCCGCAGATGACGCTCAGCATCGACCGGGACAAGGCGGCCCAGCTCGGCATCGACATCAACGGCCTCGGCACGACCATGCAGGCCATGATCGACGGCTCGAACGTGGGCACGGTGTTCATCAACGACCAGAGCTACTCGGTGCG
>JAEYZJ010000347.1 GCA_023430705.1 Pseudomonadota bacterium
GATGCGACGTCCACCAGCAGGGTCCTGGGGCCGATGCAAACCTTCAGCTGATGGGGCGTGTCGGCGCGCACCCTCGCTGCGGCTACGGCACCATTCTGCCAACCAAGCTCGACTTCAACTCCGCCCCTCGCGCGGACACCTCGCAGTTCTCCCGACGGCCATGCCTGCGGCAGAGCCGGGAGCAGGTGGAGCTCGCCGGGCCTTGACTGCACCAGCATCTCGAGAATGCCAGCGGCTCCGCCGAAATTGCCGTCGATCTGGAACGGCGGGTGGGCGTCGAACATGTTGGGATAGGTGCGCTCCGGCGTCAGCAGGCGCTGGACGATCGAATGGGCGCGCTCGGCGTCGCGGAGGCGGGCCCAGAGGTTGATGCGCCAGCCGATACCCCAGCCGGTCGCGTCGTCGCCGCGCAGGTCGAGTGACCGGCGCGCTGCCTCGGCGAGATCCGGGGTCGTATCGCGGGCGACCTGATGGCCCGGATAGAGCGCATAGAGATGCGAGACGTGGCGATGGTGAACCTCGGGAACGTCGAGATCCCAATCCTCCAGCCACTCCTGCAACTGCCCGGCACTTCCGATGCGATCGGCAGGCAGCCGTTCGCGGATAGCGGCATACCGGGCACGAAGCCCGGCGTCGCGGCCGAGGCGTTCGCCGGCCTCGATCACGGCGGTGAACAGGTCCCTCAGGATCTGGCTGTCCATCGCCGGGCCGTAGCAGAGCGTCGCCCCATGCGGGTGGGTGTTTTCGGGGGAAACCGAAGGCGCCGTGACGAGAAGGTCCGTGCCCGGCAGCGGCACCAGCGCATGGGCGAAGAACTCGGCTGCCCCGAGCATGACGGGGTAGAGCCGTTCAACGAGCGCGGTATTGCCCGAGAAGCTGAAATGGTCCCACAGCTGGGCGCAGAGCCAGGCCCCGCCGGTCGGCCACAGGCCCCATTGCGCGCCATCGATCGGGGCGGTGGCACGCCACAGGTCGGTGTTGTGATGCAGCACCCAGCCCGGAGCGTCGTACATGTCGCGGGCGGTCGCGGCACCGGAAACGGCGACTTCCTCGACGAGGCGGATCAGCGGCTCCATGCATTCGCCGAGGTTGCCCGGATCGGGCAGCCAGTAGTTCATCTGGGTGTTGATGTTGACCGTGTACTTGCTGCCCCAGGGCGGGTCGGTCAGGTCGTTCCAGATGCCCTGGAGGTTCGCCGGCTGCGTGCCGGGGCGGGAGCTGGCGAGCATCAGGTAGCGGCCGTACTGCACAAAAAGTGCTGCGAGGGCCGGGTCGCTCGCGTGCGCATTGGCGGCGATCCGCCTGTCGGTCGGCAGGCTCTCGGCCGGCGTGCTGCCCAGATCGATCGAGAGGCGATCGAAGTAGCGGCGATGGTCGGCGACGTGCCGCTCGCGCAGTTCGTCCACAGAGAGGCGGGCCGCCGCGTCGAGCCGGGTGGCGATGGCGGCCGCGGGATCGGCAGAGAGATCGTCGAAGCGGCGATAGCTGGTGGCAATGTCGACGAGGAGCACCACTTCGGTGGCGCCCGTGACCTCGACGATGCCGTCGCGGCCAACCACCTGTCCGTCGGACCTGACGCGGACCCCGGCGGCGTAGGACAAGGCGGCGGCAACGCCCTGGGCGTCGCGGTTGTTGCCCGAGAGGCTGAGGCCATCCACCGAGGCCGTCGCGGCACCCGTCTGCAGTGTCGTGAGCGAGAGCCGCAGGTTCATCGCGCCGGGATGCGCGGCCGCAAGGCGCACGACGACCACGCCATCCACTGCTGAGGCGAAAACCTCGCGCTCGTAAGTCGTTCCATCAACGTCGAAGCGGGTCAGCGCGACGGCGCGTTCGAGCTCGAGCGAACGGGCATAGGATCCGCCGTCCACCTCGCCCGCGAGCTCCGTTTCGATCCACAGGTCCACCGCCGGCTGGTAGGGCATCTGCTTCAGCGGCTTTGCCATGACGTGCGCATTGGCAAGCGCCTCGGCCTCGGCGTAGCGGCCGGCCAGCAGCAGCTCGCGGACCCGCGGGATGGTCGCGCGCGCCTCCGGATTGACCGGGGAGTACGGTCCACCGGCCCAGAGCGTATCCTCATTGAGCTGGAGCCGTTCGCGCGCCGTGCCACCGAACACCATTGCGCCGACGCGGCCGTTGCCGACCGGCAGGGCTTCGGTCCAGGCCGCTGCGGGCGCTTCGTACCAGAGGCGGAGATCGGTCATCGGCGCAGGCGCCCCGTCATGTTTTCCGGCGTCAGCAGGCGGCGCGTGGAACCGCGAAGGATGATGTCGCACTCGAGGGTGATGGTGTGGGGCGCATGCGCTCCGTTCCGGTCGGAAAGGCGCGTCGTGAGGAATGAGTTGATGGTCGCGGCGATCTTGGCGACGGGCTGCGAGATGGCGGTGATCCCCGCCTCGTGCAGCCGGAACATCGGCACGTCGTCGAAGCTGATCAGCGAGATGTCGTCGGGGACCTTGAGGCCCTGCTCCTTGATGCGGCGAAGCGCGCCGACGGCCATGTTGTAGTTGCAGCAGAACACCGCAGTGGGCGGCTCGGGCAGGGTCAGCAGCTGCAGCATGCCCGAATAGGCGTCGTTCTCGTTCCAGTGCGAGTCGAGCACATATGCGGGATTGATCTCGATGCCACGGCTGAGCATCGCCTCGCGATAGCCCTCGTAGCGCTCGCGGCCGGCAAAGACCTTGGTGTCGCCGGTGAGCACGGCGACCCTCGCATGGCCGATATCGAGCAGATGGCACACGGCACGGAAGCTCGCCGCACGATGATCGACGAAGACGCGGTCGGCGGTCGGGCCGTCGGCGTCATTGTCATAGAAGACGACCGGCGTGCCGTTCTCGATGAACTGCTGGACGCGTTCAGCCGCATCGACCCGGCCATCCATCACCAGTGCGTCGACACGGTGCGAGTCGAACAGGTCGAGCAGGTCGTAGACGGACTCCGCCTCGTCGTTGTGGCAATAGGTGAGCAGCGCCCTGCCCTGCTTGCGCAGCTCGCGGCTCAGGTGCTCGAGCACGCCGGCATGAAACTCGCTGATATTGGGCACCATGAACCCCACCGTGTTGGTGAGGTCGGTCTTCATGGCCGCGGCCAGCGCATTGCGGCGATAGCCGAGATCGTGAATGGCCCGCGCGATCTGGTCCCGGTTGCCGGCTCGTACCGGCTGTCCGTTCAGGTAGCGCGACACCGTGCCGATGGCGACGCCGGCGCGATCGGCAACCTCCACGATGGTCGGCTGGCGCCGGGCCCTGGTCTCGTCGTCGTCGCTCATCATGCGCCTTCGAACACCACCGCGCGGTGGATGCGCAGGCTTGGCACGGTGAGCTCGGCCCGGCCGTCGGCATAGGTGAACGCGATCTCCTCGCCGGTGAGCGCGTCGTAGGCACGGCTGGGTGCCGAGGGCAACCGGACGCTCGACGTGACCGGGCCCAGCGTCGGGATATCCTCGATCATTTCCATCACGCGAAAGCCCCCATCGCCGTTCGGCACCGCCTTGCCCCGAACCTGCGGCGCCCCGTGCAGCAGGTGCAGGATGTGGCGCGCCGGCTGTTGCTGGCGAGTCAGTGTCGCACGGCCCGACGAAGGCAAGTCGGTAAGGATGGCGGGATCGGGAAGCAAGCGCGCGATGAGCCCGCGCACCAGGTACTTGTAGAGCGGCTGGCCCATGGCCCGATAGATCGTGAAGATCGGGAAGGCGACATAGCCGAC
>JAEYZJ010000017.1 GCA_023430705.1 Pseudomonadota bacterium
GGGTAGGTCGGCGCAGGTACTGCGTGAGGATGAGTCGAATTGGCCAAGATCGCGACGCGACATCGCTGGGCGGTGGAGCTACTGGCGCCCCGGCCGGGCGAAAGCGTGCTGGAGATCGGCTGCGGCCATGGCATCGCCACCGGGCTGGTGCTGTGGGCGGGCGCCGATGTGGTCGCCGTCGACCGGTCGGGCAAGATGGTCGAGGCGTGCATCCGGCGCAACGACGGGCTGGGACGGCTGACGGCGTTCGAGAGCCCGTTCGAGGACCTCGAGCTCGGGGCGTTCGATGCGGCCTTTGCGGTCAATGTCGACTTCCCCCGCCATCCCGACCGGGGCTGGGCGGGAGCGTTCCGCAAGGCGATCAAGGCCGGCGGCCGCATCGTCCTCGTGCTCGAGGCGCCGTTGATCCATACGGCGGAGCGCTTCTCGCTGCAGGCCGCGACGAGCCTTGCAGAGGTGGGCTTCGAGGTGGACACCCAGCTGCTCGACGGGATCGTGGCGGTGCAGGGCGTGCGGGTCGGGTGACCCTCGTGCCGCTCCTTTGTGCGCCATATGCAGATGAAGGGAGTTCGCCACGCATTGGCGGGATGTCCGTTGCAAGCCGGCTTCCTTGACTCGTCCCCATTCCTCCTCTATTCGGGCCGGCAATCCATCAGGACGCAACTCCTGACGGCCGACCGGGACCCGTGAAGGTATAAAGAGATCCCGGAGGCTCCCACCCGACAGCGCGATGCGCCCTCGGGTGTGTTTGGCGTTTGGCCTGATGGGACCCATATCCCGTGCCACGTGGCACGGGACGATGAGGAAGACGGATGTTTGAGAGCCTAAGCGACCGGCTTGGAAAAATCTTCGACGGACTTCGCGGGCGCGGTGCGCTCGCCGACAAGGACGTCGACGAAGCGCTGCGCGAAGTCCGCCGGGCGCTGCTCGAGGCCGACGTCTCCCTCGAAGTGGTCAAGGCCTTCATCGAGCAGGTGCGCGAGCGCGCCGTCGGCGCCGAGGTCACGCGCTCGGTGACGCCGGGCCAGCAGGTGGTCAAGATCGTCCACGACGAGCTGGTCAAGGTGCTCGGCGAGACGCAGGTGCCGATCGACTTCAACACCACGCCGCCCATGACCATGCTGATGGTCGGCCTGCAGGGCGCCGGCAAGACCACGCTTTCGGCCAAGCTGGCCAAGCGGATGAAGGAGCGGCAGGGCAAGAAGGTCCTGATGGCCTCGCTCGATGACCGCCGTCCGGCTGCCAAGGAGCAGCTGCGCGTGCTCGGCGAGCAGATCGGCGTCGATACGCTGCCGATCCAGTCCGACGAGAAGCCGGTCGATATCGCCAAGCGCGCCCAGCGCGAGGCGAAGCTGGGCGGCTACGACGTCGTCATCCTCGATACCGCCGGCCGCACGCATGTGGACGAGGATCTCATGGAAGAGACGGCGGCGGTGAAGGCCGCCACCGAACCGCATGAGATCCTGCTCGTCGCCGACTCGCTGACCGGCCAGGACGCAGTCAACCTCGCTCGTTCGTTCGACGCCCGCGTCGACATCACCGGCATCGTGCTGACCCGCGTCGACGGCGATGGCCGCGGTGGCGCGGCGCTCTCGATGCGGGCCGCGACCGGCAAGCCGATCAAGCTGATCGGTACCGGCGAAAAGATGGATGCGCTCGAGGATTTCCATCCCAGCCGCATCGCCGACCGCATCCTGGGCATGGGCGACATCGTCAGCCTCGTCGAGAAGGCGGCGCAGAACGTCACGGCCGAAGACGCGGCCAAGATGGCCAAGAAGCTCAAGAAGGGCGTCTTCGACCTCGAGGACCTGCGCGCCCAGCTGCTGCAGATGAAGAAGATGGGCGGCATGGGATCGCTGCTCAACATGATGCCGGGCATGGGCCAGATGAAGAAGGCCATGGCCAACACCAATATCGACGAGAAGGTGTTCGACCGGCAGATCGCCATCATCAACTCGATGACCAAGGCCGAGCGCGCCAATCCCGACCTGCTCAACGCCAAGCGGCGCATCCGCATCGCCAACGGTTCGGGCACCAAGGTCGAGGACGTCAACAAGCTGATGAAGCAGCACCGCCAGATGGCGGACATGATGAAGAAGGTCTCCAAGGGCGGCATGGGCGCGCTGTCCGGCATGTTCGGCGGCCAGATGGGGGGCAAGATCCCCGGCCTCGGCGACATGCCCAGCCCCGAGAACATGAATCCGGCCGAGCTCGAGCAGCTGGCCCGCCGCATGGGGATCGACCCTGCGTCGATCCCGCAGCAACCGGCTGCCCCCAAGCAGATCGCACCCTCCAAGCTGCCGACCGATGTCGACCAGCTTCTCAAATCCGGCCCGGGGCTCCCCGGGCTTGGCGGCGCATCCCGCTTCCCCGGCCTTCCCGGCCTCGGCGGCGGCTTCGTGCCGAAGAAGAAATAACCTGAACCTGGAACTGAAGGACTGAACCCATGGCTCTGAAACTCCGCCTCGCCCGCGCCGGCACCAAGAAGCGCCCCTACTACCACGTCGTCGTCGCCGACGCCCGCAGCCCGCGCGACGGCCGCTTCATCGAGAAGATCGGCAACTACGATCCCAAGCTCGCCGACAAGGAAAAGCGCGTCACCCTCGTCACCGAGCGCGTGCAGCACTGGCTGAGCGTCGGCGCCCAGCCGACCGACCGCGTGGCGCGCTTCTTCGACGCCGCGGGCCTGCTGAAGCGCGAGCCGCGCAACAACCCCGAGAAGGCCAAGCCGGGCCAGAAGGCGACCGAGCGCGCCGAGGCCAAGGCTGCCGCCGAGGCCGAGAAGGCCGCCGAGGCTGCTGCCCCGGCCGAAGAAGCCGCAGCGTCCGAGTAAGCCGTGGCAGCGGGCGACAGCAAACTGCTCGTGGGCCGCATCGGTGCGGCTCACGGGATCAAGGGCGAGGTGCGGGTGCAGTCCTTCACCGAGGACCCGCTGGCGCTCGTCTCCTATGGCCCGCTGTCGACCAACCGGCCGGGCCTCACGATCCGCATCCTCGCGGCCCGCACCACCACCAATGTGCTGGTGGCGCGGATCGAGGGGGTGACCGACCGGAACGCGGCGGAGAAGCTGAACGGGGTCGAGCTCTATATCGACCGCGCGCTGCTGCCCGAGCCGGAGGACGAGGACGACTTCTACCATGCCGACCTGCTCGGCGTCAGGGCGCAACTGGCGGACGGCACGTCGCTGGGCACGGTGAGCGCGATCCCGAACTTCGGGGCCGGCGACCTGATCGAGGTGCGCGACGAGCGCACCGGCGACACCTATCTCTACCCCTTCACCAAGGCCGTGGTGCCGGACATCCGCATCGATGACGGCTACCTCGTCATCGATCCGCCGATCGAGGCAGACCCAGGCGAAGAGGAACCGGATTGAGCTTTTCGGCCTCGGTCATCACGCTGTTTCCCGAACTGTTTCCCGGCCCGCTCGGCGCCTCGGTGATCGGGCGGGGAATGGCGGATGGCCTGTGGAGCCTTTCGGCGACGCAGCTGCGCGACTTCGCGACCGACCGGCACCGGACGGTGGACGACACCCCTTCGGGCGGCGGCGCGGGCATGGTGCTGAAGCCCGACATCCTCGCGCGCGCCATCGACGCGGTGTCGCCACCGGGCGACGAGCGGCCGCGCATCCTGATGTCGCCGCGCGGCCGGCCGTTGACGCAGGCGCGGGTGCGCGAACTTGCGGCGGGGCCGGGGGCTGTGATCGTCTGCGGCCGTTTCGAGGGTGTCGACCAGCGGGTGATCGAGGCCCGGAACCTCGAGGAAATCTCGATCGGCGACTACGTGCTGGCCGGCGGCGAAGTGGCGGCCATGGTGCTGCTCGAGGCGGTGGTGCGGCTCATCCCGGGGGTCCTCGGAGCAGCAGAGAGCCACGCCGACGAGAGCTTCGAGAACGGGCTGCTGGAGTATCCGCAGTATACCCGGCCGCAGGTGTTCGAGGGTCGCGAGATCCCGGCCGTCCTGACGTCGGGCGACCATGGCAAGGTGGCGAAGTGGCGGCGCGCCGAAAGCGAGGCGCTGACGCGGGCGCGCCGGCCGGACCTTATCAGGTAGCGCTGGCTACTGGGCCGGGGCCATCATGTGGTCGTGGCCCTCGGGCGGAGCCGCCGCGGCGGTCCCCCCGACGGCAAGCACCACCGGCACGTCTCCGGCTTTCTCGAACTTCAGCGTCAGATCGAGGCATTCGCCTTCCCTGAACGGGGTGCCGACGCCCATCAGCATGATGTGGTAGCCGCCGGGGGTCAGTTCGGCCTTGCCGCCAGCCGGGATCTCGAGCCCGCCTTCGACCTCGCTCATCTTCATCATGTCACCCTCCATCTGCATCTGGTGCACCTGGACGGTGCGCGCAGCCTCGGTGGCGCCGCCGAGCAGGCGGTCGGGGCTCGTGCCGCCGTTCTCGATGGTGAGGTAGCCGCCCGCGACCTTTGCTGCGGGCAGCATGGCGCGGGTGAAGGCGCCCGAGATGGTGAGGTCACCGGCGGTGAAGGTCTGGTCGGGGGCGCAGCCCTCGTGCCTGAGGCCTTCATGGGCGAGTGCCGGGGCGGCGAGGAGAGCGAGGCCGAGCACGGCCGGGTAGAGCAAGGATTTCATCTGTCTGTCCTTCGAATCGGAATGGGGTTCGAGGGTCAGGCGAGCGGGGGGCCCCGGGCGGTGGCGTGGCCCGGCGGCGCGGTGGGAAGGAGCAGCGACGGCAGGGCGTCGTAGCGCAGCGCGGCCGCGGTGCGGTGTGGCAGCAGCACGGGGCCGGGCGGCGGCAGGTCGATGCCTGCACCGAGGCGGCAGGCGTGGCAGGGGCTGTGGGCGGCCGGGTCGACGGGTTCGGGCGCGTCGCCGCACCAGCTGATGCCGGCGGCAACCGCGTGGCCATGCGGCGTGGCTGCCGAGGCGAAGGGAGGGTGCGCGAAGCTGAGGAAGACGAGCGCCAGCACGAGGCCGGCGCGCAGCAGTTCGATTCCCATGTTCCGCGCGGTGAGCACCGGCCCTGGTCCCCGTTCTTCTGTTGTCTAGCGCATGCGGTCGGGCGCCGTCATGCGGCAAATGCAGCGGGCACAGTTGATCGGGCGCGACAGACCTGACAGAGATGAGAGCGACGGTGCGTGCGGTCCGGTTCGGGTCGCGCGTGAAACGGGAAGCCGGATGCCCCACGGGCGAGCCGGCGCCGCCCCCGCGACTGTGACGGACGATACCCCCCTCATCGCGCCACTGGTTTGCGACTGGGAAGGCGAGGGGGGAGGTCCGGAGCCAGGAGACCGGCCGTCATCGATGAAAACACGCGCGGGACGGTGGGTCCCGGATCAGGAGATTTGATATGCGCGCGCTGATTGCCTTGCTGACGATCCTGCTGCCGACGGCGGCCCTTGCCCATCCCGGGCACGGCGACACCGTGGGCCTCGCCTACGGCTTCATGCACCCGATCTTGGGGCTCGACCACGTCCTCGCCATAGTGGCGGTCGGCGTCTTCGCCTTCGTGCTCGGCGGGCGGGCCCTGTGGCTGGTGCCGGCGAGCTTCGTGGGCATGATGGCTGCGGGTTTCCTGCTCGGTGCGGCGCAGGTCGAGGTGCCGTTCGTCGAGCTGGGCATCGCGCTCTCGAGCGTCGTGATCGGCGGGGCGGCAGCGAGGGGCCGGCCGATGCCGGTCGCTGCGGCTGCGGCGCTGGTGGGTGTGTTCGCGGTCTTCCACGGCCACGCGCATGGCGCCGAGATGCCGGCCAATGCCGCGGGCTTCGAATATGCGGTGGGCTTCATGCTCGCGACGGCGCTGCTGCACCTGTCGGGCATCGGCGGCGCGATGGGCGTTGCGCGGCTCGTGGGCAAATACGGCAAACAGATCGCGCAGGTGGCAGGCGGCCTCTTCGCGCTGGGCGGCATCGGCGTTCTCGCCGGCTGGCTCTAGAGGGGCATGGGCCCTCCCTGCCGAGGCAAGGTCATCCCCGCGAGAGCGGGGATTTCCATTTCAGGAGGGCGGGCATCGGCAATGACGCCGGTCCGTGCGGCGGCGACCGGGCCGGTGGCCCTAGACTCCGGGCCATTCTTCATCTATAGCCCCCACGCCCATGGCGGAGGCTGCGGGCCAATAAGCGCATATAATCCGTGCAAACAAGACCGGGCGGTCGGCAGAGCCGGCGAAACGCCCCTGTGAAAAGATTCATCAACGGAAGACTCAAATGTCCAAGATCATCGCCGAACTGAACAAGGAGCAGCATGACAAGCTCCTTGCCAAGGGCACCCACCCCGAGTTCACCCATGGCGACACCGTCAAGGTGTGGGTCAAGATCCGCGAAGGCGACAAGGAACGCCTGCAGGCCTATGAGGGCGTGGTGATCGCCCGCTCTGGTGCCGGCATCATGGAAAGCTTCACCGTGCGCAAGATCTCGTACGGCGAAGGCGTGGAGCGCGTGTTCCCCGTGCTGTCGCCGAACATCGACCGCATCGAGGTGGTGAAGCGCGGCAAGGTGCGTCGCGCCAAGCTGTACTACCTGCGCGATCGTCGCGGTAAGTCGGCCCGTATCTTCGAAAACCAGGGCGCCCGCACCAAGAAGATCGAGGCATCGGAGCGCGAAGCCGCTGTTGCGGCCAAGAACGCTCGCGAGGCCGAAAAGATCGCCGCCGCCGAGGCGCTGGCCAAGGAGCTCGCCGAGAAGGACGCTGCCGAGGCTGCTGCTGCCGCCGCTGCCGAGCAGGCTGCTGCCGCCGAGGCCAACACCGAGGCCAAGTCCGAATAAGCAAGAGGCGACATACTCGCCCTTGCCGCTGAAATTCAGCTGAAGCCTGGCCCTCGCAAGGGGCCAGGCTTTTTGATTCCGGAGGAGTATTTTACGATGATTTCAACGGCGGAGGACCGTGCCGAAACCGCCCGGGCTTTGTTGATCGAAGCGGGCACCCTGCTCAGGGAGTCCGGGCTCCACGCGCTGCTCACCGAGCGCTTCGGCAAGGTCAAGATCACCGGCAGCGCCGGCTACGACC
>JAEYZJ010000039.1 GCA_023430705.1 Pseudomonadota bacterium
TTGCCTGTGCCGGCGCCGCGCGGGGTGATCGGCACGTCGTTGGCGAAGGCGGCCTTCAGCGTTGCCACCACTTCCTCGGTGGAGCGGGGCGAAACGACGAGCTGTGCGGTGACGCCCTCGAGCTGCGCCTTGAGGCGCGGCGAGTACCAGTAGTGGTCGCGGCTCTTCTGCTGCACGATGCGCGGATTGTCTTCGACCGGAATATCGCCGAGCGCGGCGCGGAATCCTTCGAGGTTCATCTTCTTACTCCATCAGGTCGTCGAGTTCGCGGTAGTCCGGTGGCGTGGTGTCGATGGCCTTGCCGTGACGCAAGACGATCCGGCCGCTCTGCGGTCGCGAGTTGAGTTCGGTCCAGCTGCGGGCGCGGAACAGCACGAGGTCTGCCGGTGCGCCGACTTCGATGACCGCCTTGTAGGCAAACCCGGCATGGGTCGCCGGCGCCGAGCCGACGGCTCGTACCCAGTCCCATGCCTGATCCTGCGGATGGTCGAAGTGGAGGATGCGCGCACCCTCGCGGAAGACTTCCACCGGGTCGAGGTCCCCATAGGCATAGAAGGGATCGCGCGTATTGTCCGACGCGATGGCGACGACCGCGCCGGCGGCCTTGAACTCGTTGAGCAGCGTCACGCCACGGCGCAGCGGGGTGCGCACCAGCCCGTTCCCGTTCTCGCGGTCCTGCAGGTAGATGTTGCACATGGGTAGAGAGACAACGGCGATGCCCGCTTCCACGGTCTTGTCGATGGTGGCCCTGACGGTCCGCTCGTCCTGTACCGTCAGCACGCAACAATGCCCCGCCATGACCTTGCCGGTGTAGCCGGTTTCGAGCACCGCTTCCGCCAGATGGAGCAGGCCGCGCGAGGCCGGATCGCCTGTCTCGTCGGTATGGAGGTCGAGGTCGAGGCCGAGCTCGCCGGCCTTCTCGACGACGCGCAGCATGGCTTCCTTCGAGCGGGCGTAGGTCGCGATCGACCCGCCGAGGATGCCGCCGGAGGCCTGGACCTGGCGGGCGACGGTGTCGAGTTCCGCAGGGTCAACGAGAGTGTCGGGGCCGACGATGGCCACGGCCTGCAGTTCGATCCGGTCGGCCCACCTGTCCCGCATCTTCTCGAACAGCGCCCAGCTGATCTCGTGCTGGGGCGGCGCGGAATCGAGATGCGTGCGGATAGCGGCAGTGCCGTGCGCATAGGCGCAGCGCAGTGCGAAGTCGAAGCGGCGCTCGACATCGGCGGCAGTCCACCTGTCGGTGCGGTCATCCGAAACGGCCAGCAGCGCCCCGAGCCAGGTGCCGTCGGGGTTCGCCTTGCGCGGCCAGATATGGCCCTTGTCGAGATGGGTATGAACATCGACGAAGGCCGGAAGCACCAGCCCCTGGTCCATGTCGTGCGCCGCGCCGGCTGCCGGGGTGGAGCCGGCGGGCCGGATAGCGGCGATGCGGCCGTCGATGATCTCGATGTCGAGGCTCTCGACCGAGCCGTCGCCGGCCCGGCCGCGCGCCGCCGCCGGCACGCGCGCATTGCGCAGCGTCACGCTGCCGGTGGCGAGGTGGGGGGTGCCGTGCATGCCCTAGTTCTCCCGCTTGAGTGCGCTCTCGTGCCAGCGGTGCAGCAGCAGCCACGAGATGAAGCTGGTGAGCGCGAAGATGGCGACACCGGTCAGCATCAGCAGGATCAGCGCAGCGTAGAGACGCGGATAGTTGAGCCGGTAGCCGGACTCGAGCAGGCGGAAGGCGAGGCCCGACCCGCGGCCGGCCGAACCGACTGCGAACTCAGCCACCACGGCCGCGATCAGCGACAGCCCGCCGCCGATGCGAAGGGCCGCGGCGAAATAGGGCAGGGAGGAGGGCAGCTTGAGGTAGATCAGGGTCTGCCAGCGGCTCGCGCCGTTGAGCTCGAACAGGTTGAGCAGGTTGTGGTCGACGCTCTTCAGCCCGGCCACCATGTTGGAGAGGATCGGGAAGAAGGCGACAATGAACGCGCAGGTCAGCAGAACCGTCTGCGGGTCCTTGATGTAGATGATGAGCAGCGGCGCGATGGCGATCATCGGGGTGACCTGCAGGATCACCGCGAAGGGGAAGATCGCGAGCTCGATCCACTTGGACTGGACGAGGATGATCGCAAGCCCGACGCCGCCGATGAGCGCGAGGGCCAGGGCCGACAGCGTGACCCGCACCGTCACCAGCAGCGACGGGTAGAGGGTCGGCCAGTCGGTGATGAGGGCCCCGACCACGTCGGCGGGCGCCGGCATGATGTAGCGGGGCACGTTGTTGACGACGATGTGGAGCTGCCACAGCCCGATCGCCAGCAGCACCATGGCAACGGGCACCACGACGCGCAGGATCTTCTCGGTGGTGCTGGTTTTCGCGACGACGATGGCGACGGCGCTGTCGGTGCCCGCCTCGGAGGACTTGATGGCATTAGCAGCTTCGCTCATTTGCCCGCCGCTCCGATCTCGATGGCTTCCTGCAGGGCACGCGACACCTTGTCGGTGGTCGAGCGGTACTCCTCTGAGGTCCGGTAGTGGGAGTCGCGTTCGAGCGACGTCTCGATGGCGAGGTCGGCATAGACCTGTCCCGGCCGCGCCCGCATGACGACGATGCGGTTGGAGAGGAAGGCGCTCTCGAAGACCGAGTGGGTGACGAAGATCACCGTGATCCCGGTCTCGCGCCAGAGGCGGAGGACGTCGTCGTTGAGCTTTTGCCGGGTGATCTCATCGAGCGCCGCGAAGGGTTCGTCCATCAGCAGCAGCTTGGGTCTCGTGACGAGCGCGCGGGCGATCGAGACGCGCATCTTCATGCCGCCGGACAGCTCGCGCGGATAGGCATTCTGGAAGTCGGCAAGGCCGACCGAGGCGAGGACTTCCATGATGCGCGGCCGGGCGTCGGACTTCTGGACGCCACTCAGCCGCAGGGGCAGGTAGACATTCTTGAACACGGTGGCCCACGGCATCAGCGTGGGTTCCTGGAACACGAAGCCGATGTCGCCCTTGGGCTTGCCGCGGCTGTCGATCGAACTGGTGGGCCAGTCGACCTGGCCCGTGCTCGGCTCGCCGAGGCCGGCAATGATGCGCAGCGCGGTCGACTTGCCGCAACCCGAGGGTCCGAGCAGCGACAGGAACTCCCCGCGGCGGACGTCCAGCGACATGTCCTTTAGCGCCAGGGTGCCGTTGGAGAACAGCTTGGAGACGTTGCGCATGGTCACCACGACCGGGCTGGTGCCCGTGGCGGCGGCAGGCGAGGCGGCTATGGCAGAGTCACTCAATGCTAAGGCCCAGGTTAGGGTCGAACGGCGCCGGCAGAATCGCCGGCGCCGATGTGGCGGGAGGCCAGCTTACTTCACGAGGTCCACGCCGACGCCCTGGCACACGAGCTCGGTGGTGAAAGCCTGTGTGTAGTCGATGCCGTCGTCATAGAGGCCGGCCTTGACGCCCTCCTCGTAGTAGGCCTTCCAGCGCGCGTCGGTCATGCAGCCGATGCCCTGGGTTTCAGCCTCGCCCGAGGTCAGGATGCCGTATTCCTTCATCTTTTCGATGGAGTAGGCGATCTGCTCGTCGGTCATCTCGGGATTGTCGGCCTTGATGAGCGCGTTGCCGGCGGAGTTGTCGCCGTAGAGGTAGTTGTACAAGCCGATGATCGAGGCCTCGACGAAGCGCTTGGCGACGTCCTTGTTCTCGTCGAACCAGGGCTTCATGGTCTCGATGGTGGTCGAGTAGGGGGAATAGCCCTGGTCCGCCAGCAGCCACACGTCGGGCGTGAAGCCGGCTTCCCTCTGGATCGAGTACGGCTCGGAGGTCAGGTAGCCCTGCTGGATGGCCATGTCGTCGGAGAGGAACGAGGCCGGGTTGAACTGGTACGGCTCGTACTTTTCCTCGACGAACTCGGGGTAGGCCGCCCGCAGCCAGAGGAAGTAGGAGTTCAGCGCGTCGGCAGCGAGAATGTACTTGCTGGCGCCGGCGAGCTCGGGGAAGGTCTTGAACTTGCCCGGGTGCGAGATGAGGATCTGCGGATCCTTCTGGAAGATCGCCGCGATCGTGACGGTCGGGATGCCTTGCTTGACGCTGTTGATCGCAGTGGTGGTGCCGCCCATGTAGAACTGGATCTGGCCCGCGACCAGCTGCGGGCGCATCGGGGCCTGCGGGCCACCCTGCGCGATGGTCACGTCCAATCCGTACTTGGCATAGGTGCCGTCGGCGACGGCCTGGTAGTAGCCGCCATGCTCGGCCTGAGCGAGCCAGTTGGTGCCGAAGGTCACCTTGTCCTGGCCCATAGCTCCCGTCGCGCCCATTGCCAGCGTTATCACGCCAGCGGCGACGAGCTTGGTGAAGTCGATCATCGTTAGTCTCCCTGTTAAGCAGTCGCCAGGCTTGTCCCCCGCCCGGGCGGCCGGCACGCGTGCGGCCCACGAAAAGCATTCATTCCGCGCCGCTTTGGAAAAGAAAAGCCCAAAAATGCGCCTCTACCGCGCGCTGCCCCTGTAATGGGCAGGGAGGGCGAAATCGGGGCTTTCTTTCGTGTCGGTTTGACGCTTAGCTGAGCATACACACCGAGGGTCCTGTGCATAAGCCGCTTTCACCAACAACCATCCATCCGCCTTTCGCGCCCTACAGCCCGGGGATCGAGGTCGCGTCCCGCTCCCGCTACGTCTTCGCCTCGGGGCAACTCGGCATAGCCCGCGACGGCACCATTCCACCCGATTGCGCCGGGCAGGCGGAACTGGCTTTCGCCAATATCGAGGCAATTCTCGCGGAGGCGGGCATGGGGCTGAGGGACGTCGTCCGCATCAATGCCTTCGTCACCGGCCGGGAGCACCTGCAGCCCTACATGCAGGTGCGCAACAGGCTGTTCGGCGAGCCCTATCCTGCCTCCACGCTGATGATCGTCGCCGGTTTCGCACGGCCCGAATTCGTGGTCGAGATCGAGGCCATCGCCGCCACGCCCGGCTGATTCTCCAGGGACTTTCCATGACGTACCGCAAGATCTGGTGGAACGACTTCTCCGCCTTCGATTTCCACGGCCTCGATCCGATGAAGACGATCGCCGTGTTCCCGACGGCCGCCGTGGAGCAGCATGGCCCGCACCTGCCGGTCGGCACGGACACGATCATCAACCAGGGCCATCTGGACCTGCTGGTCGCGCGCGCGCCCGCCGGCATGGACCTCCGCATCCTGCCGGTGCAGGCGATCGGCAAGTCCAACGAGCACATCTGGCAGACCGGGACGCTGAGCCACACGGCGACCAACCTGATCGATGCCTGGACGCAGGTGGGGCTGGAGATCGCGCGCTCGGGCATCCGCAAGGTGGTGTTCGTCAACTCCCACGGCGGCAACGTCTCGATCCTCGACATCGTCGCCCGCGAACTGCGTGTGCGCGCCGGCATGCTGGCCGTGAAGACGGGCTGGAGCCAGTACTGGCCCAAGGACATCTACTCGGACATCGAGAATCGCCACGGCATCCATGGCGGCGACAGCGAGACCTCGGTGGTGATGCACCTCAGGCCCGAACTGGTGAATGTCGACCGGCTGCAGGACTACCCTTCGGTCGCGGCGCGCGACGAGCAGGCCTACAGGTACATGCGCCCGACCGGCCCGACGAGCTATGCCTGGATCGCGAGCGACATCCACCCGCTCGGCGCCGCCGGCGACGCGCATCTGGCGACGGCGGACAAGGGCCGGATCACCGTCGAGACCGCCGTGGACGCTTTCATCGAGCTGCTGCGCGAAGTGGAGCGCTATCCGCTGCCCGGGCAGGGGAACTGACGCCGAGCGCATGGACGTGATCGCTCCGGCTAGCTCCGGCGCTGCCCCGTGCGCTGCATCAGCATGCGCTCGAGGGCGGAGAGCGCATCATAGATGAGCAGGGCCATGACGCCGACCACGAGGCCGCCCTGTGCGATGAAGGCGATGTTGTTGCTGAGCAGCCCGGCGATGATGACCTCGCCCAGAGTCCATGCCGCGACGGTGGAGCCGATCGTGGCGGTGGAGACGGCAATCACCACCGAGAGGCGGATGCCGGCGAGGATGACCGGCATCGCGAGCGGCAATTCGACCTGCATCAGGCGCTGCCGGCCGGTCATGCCCGTGCCGCGCGCCGCCTCGGCGACGGCGGGGGGCAGGGTGGTGAGGCCGGTGAGCGCATTCTCGAAGATCGGCAGCAGGCCGTAGAGGAAGAGCGCCACCAGTGTCGGCTGCCAGCCGAACCCGAGGACGGGCACGGTGAGGGCAAGCACCGCGACGGGCGGAAAGGTCTGACCGATGTTGGCGAGGGATCGGCTGAGGGGCAGGAACTCGGCCCCGAGCGGCCGGGTCACGAGGATGGCAAGGCCCACGGCGAGGATGGTTGCCAGCAGCGTCCCCGCGCCGACGATGGCGAGGTGATTGAGGGTGAGGACCAGCAGCGTGTTCTGCGTGTAGATCGCCGGCTGGCCGTTCCTGGTCAACGGCTGGAAGACCCACGCAAAGCTCTGCGGCGTGACGATGAACGCCACGAGGAGCACGAGGATGACGAGCCGGATGATCAGCCCGGCCTTCATTGCGGCTGCTCGGCCCGGTGGGCAATGTCGTCGCGGCGGACGCGGCCGATGCCGGCGCCGGTACCGTCGACGACCGGCAGCATCTCGCGGCCGCTCCACAGCATCTCGGCATAGGCATCGCGCAGGGTCGCGTCGGCGGAGATGGGATCGCCCTGAGCAGGACCAGGCTCGACGAGGTCGCGCACCCGCGTCAGCGAAAGCAGGCGGAACGGGCGTTCGCCGGTCCCGATCAGCTCGGCGACGAAGGGCGTGGCGGGGCGCGCGATGATTTCGGCGGGCGGCGCGTACTGCAGGAGCTTGCCGTCGTCCATGACGGCGATCTTGCCGCCCAGGTGGATGGCCTCCTCCATGTCGTGCGTGACGAGGACGATGGTGGTCCCGAACCGCTTCTGGATGGCGAGCAGGTCCGACTGGGCCTTGGCCCGGATGATCGGATCGAGGGCGCCGAAGGGCTCGTCCATGAGCAGCAGGTTCGGCTCCGCGGCAAGCGCGCGGGCGACCCCGACGCGCTGCTGCTGGCCGCCCGACAGCTCGTTCGGCATGCGGTCGCGGAACTCGGCCGGCGGCAGCTGGAACAGCTCGAGCAGTTCATCGACGCGGGCTCCGATGCGGGCCCTGTCCCAGCCGAGCAGGGCGGGAACCGTGCCGATGTTCTGCCCGACGCTGCGGTGCGGGAACAACCCGTGCCCCTGGATCGCATAGCCGATGCGGCGGCGGAGCTCGAAGCCGGGGACAGACCGCGTGTCCTGCCCGTCGATGCGCACGCTGCCCGAGGTAGGCTCGATCAGCCGGTTGATCATGCGCAGCAGGGTGGTCTTGCCGGAGCCCGAGGTGCCCACGACCACCGCGATCTCCCCGGCCTCGACGGTGAAGCTGACGTGATCCACCACGGTGAGCGAGAGGTAGTCCTTGGTCAGGGCATCGATCTCAATCACGGGCCGGCTCCCTGGGCGAAACGAGCTCGACGACAGCATCGAGGACGACCGCGGCGGCGAAAGCGAGCGCCACGGTGGGAATGGCGCCGAGCAGCACCAGGTCCATTGCGGTCTGGGCGACGCCCTGGAAGACGAAGACGCCGAAGCCGCCGCCGCCGATCAGCGCGGCGATGGTGGCAAGGCCGATGTTCTGTACGAGCACGATCCGGATGCCGGTGAGGATGACGGGAAAGGCGAGCGGGAACTGCACCTGGGCGAGGCGCTGCCAGTCGGTCATGCCCATGCCGCAGGCGGCATCATCGGCGGCGGGCGGCACGCCCTCGAGCCCGACCACGGTGTTGGCGACGACCGGCAGCAGCGAATAGGCAAACAGCGCGACCATGGCGGGGGCGGCGCCGATGCCGGAGATCCCCAGCATGGCCGCGCCCGGGATATTGGCCGCGACCCAGGCGAGTGGCGCGATGAGCAGCCCGAACAGCGCGATGGAGGGGATGGTCTGGATGGCGTTGAGCACGTTCAGCACCGGCACGCGCAGCATGTGGGAGCGGTGGCAGAGAACTCCGACGGGGATGCCGACCAGCGTCGCCGCGGCAAGCGAGCCGAGCGCCAGCGCAAGGTGGGTCTGCGCTTCGCGCCAGAACGTCTCGCCGCGGTTGAAGTACTCGCGCAGGATCGAGAGGTCGTTGAGCGTGCCGCTGCCGAGCAGCACGCCGAAGAACACCGCCACCGCCGCGAGGACGGCGATGCGCGTCCATGGCTTCAGCCGCAGCCGGGCGATGGCATCGGCAGCCAGCAGCGCAAAGGCGAAGACCAGCAGCCAGAACCCGCCGCCCGGCGAGACGCGCGCGACCTTGTCGCCCGGCGGGGTGAGGAACGTGCCGGCATGCCCGATGGCGACGAAGAGGAGGGCCAGGACGGCAAGGCTGGTGACGAGCCGCCACAGCGTCGGCGTCCTGAGCAGAGCGACGCCGACGCCGAGGGCGATGACGAGCGCCAGCACGACCGCTTCCCAGCCCGGCAGGGCCGCGAAGATGCCCTTGGACACTCCCAGCACGATCCGGTTGGCGCGGAAGGCGGCGAAGGGCATGAAGGCCGCGACCGCAGCGATGGCAGCGATCAGCACGCCGAGCTTGTCGACGGCGATCGGGAGTCTGCGCGTGGCTGTCGCGGTAAGGTCGGTCATGCGCAAAAGAGTAGGGGCGGGCAGAGGTCCTGCCCACCCCCAAAAATGCATACGATCGTCACCGCTTACTTGAGGAAGCCGTTCTGCGTCAGCCAGTCGACGGCGACGTCCTTGGCCGCTTCACCGCCGACCTGGATGCGGCCGTTGAGCGTCTGCAGCGTCACGAGGTCGAGCTTGTCGAACACGGGCTTCAGCAGGTCCGGGATCGTGGGATTTGCCTTGAGCACGGCCTCGCGGATGATCGGGGCCGGCTCGTAGACGGGCTGTACCCCCTTGTCGTCCTCGAGCACGACCAGGCCCGAGGGTGCGATGCCGCCGTCGGTGCCGTAGACCATCGCGGCGTTGACGCCGTTGGTCTGCTGCGCGGCAGCGGCGATGGTGGCTGCCGTGTCGCCGCCCGACAGGGTGACGAGCTGCTCTGGCTTGAGGGTGAAACCATAGACTTCCTGGAACTTCGGAAGCGCGGCCGGGGAGGAGACGAACTCGGCCGAAGCGGCGAGCTTCACGTCGCCGCCGCCGGCCACCCACTTGCCGAAGTCCGAGAAGGTGACGAGCTTGTTGGCGTCGGCCACGTCCTTGCGGAGCGCCACGGCCCAGGTGTTGTTGGCCGGGGCAGGCGACAGCCAGACGATCTTGTTGGCGTCGAAGTCGAGCTGCTTGACGGTCTCGAAGGCCTTTGCCGCGTCGTTCCAGACGGGGTCGTCGGCCTTCTCGAAGAAGCCGGCGCCGTTGCCGGTATACTCCGGGTAGAGGTCGATCTCGCCCGAGATGATCGCCTGGCGCACGACGGGGGTACCGCCGAGCTGGATCTTCTCGGTCACGGGGATGCCGTTGGCCTGCAGGACCTGGCTGATGATGTTGCCGAGCAGCCCGCCCTCGGTGTCGATCTTGGAGGAGACGACGACCTGCGCGTTCGCCGCAGTCACCGTGAAGGCCAGCGCAGCGAGGGCGCCGAGCAGTTTCTTCGAAAGCATGATGGTCTCCTTGCTGGTCCCGGCCATCCTGTCGGATCCGTGAGCCGGATAGGGCGTCAGACTATACGGAGACCAGCCGAAAAAGTCATAAGAGCGAATACTAGGCGACTGGTCCCGGCGCGAAAAACTCGTCCAACCATGGAATGGCCGAGAGCGAAATCAGTTCACCCTCACTTGCGACGAGGCGCCGAGCGCCCCCTATCTGGCGGCGGGGCCGGTCTTCGCGGCCTTGGCTTCGTCGTACCACCACACCGTGGGGAACCCGATCGAGAACTCGGGAAGCGCGTCGGGATGGCTGAAGCGGTCCCAGCGGGCGATGCGCGAGCGGCGCAGGGTGTAGGTGGGCATGACGTAGTGGTGCGCGAGGAGCACCCGGTCGAGGGCCCGCGTGGCGGCGACGAGGGTCTCGCGGTCGTCGGCGAAGATCACCTTCTCGATCAGCGCGTCGACAGCGGGATCCTTGATGCCGGCAAAGTTCGAGCTGTCGTCCTGGTCGGCCGCTTCCGAGCCCCAGAAGAAGCGCTGCTCGTTACCCGGCGACAGCGACTGGAGCCAGCCCGAGTACATGACGTCGAAGTCCCGCTTGCGCACCCGCTCGATGTACTGGGCGGAGTCGACGGTGCGGATGCTGGCATTCATCCCCAGCCGCTTGAGATTGGTGACGAAGGCCGTGGCGATGGGCTGGATGACGGGGCCGTTGAGGAGGATCTCGAAGCTGACGGGCTGCCCCTCCGGGTCCATCAGCTGGGTGCCCTCGAGCGTGTAGCCCGCATTGGTCAGGATCTCGTTGGCCGTACGGAGGTTGGCGCGCAGCTTCGTCGGGTCGCCGTTCACCGGATTGGCATACTCGGTCGTGAAGACGCCCGCGGGAACGAGGTCCTTCACCGACTCGAGGATTTCGAGCTCCTCGCCCTCGGGCAGGCCCGAAGATGCCAGCTCCGTGCCGAAAAAGAACGAGTTGATCCGGTCGTACTGGCCGAAGAAGCGGAGACGGTCCAGTTCCTCGAAGTCGAAGGCGTAGAGCATGGCCTGCCGCAGCGCCTCGTTCTGGAACAGCGGGCGGCGCAGGTTGGGGATGAAACCGACCATCACGCCGCTGTCGCGGTAGTTGTTCTCGAACAGCTCCTTGACCACCCGGCCCTCCTGCACGGCGGGGAAGTCGTAGTTGTTCTGCCACCGGATGGCGACGTTCTCGTCCCACCAGTCGAACTGGTCGCCCTTGAACGCCTCGAACTCGGCGGTGTCATCGCGATAGTAGTCGTACCTGACGGTGCCGAAGTTGTTCTGCCCGACGTTGAACGGCTCCTCGAGGCCCCAGTAGCCGGGGTCGCGCTCGTAGGTGACCGAAACGCCGGCGTTGAAGCTGGCGAGCTTGTAGGGGCCCGAGCCCATCGGCGGCTCGAGCGTCGAGCGGCTGATGTCGCGGGGCTTGCCGTTCGCGTCGGTGCCCTCCCACCAGTGCTGCGGCATGACGATGAGTTGCCCCATGATGTTGGGCAGTTCGCGATTGCCGGTCTGGTCGAAGCTGAAGGTGACCTCGCCGGGCGCCGTGACCTCGGCGCCGGTGACATTGGCGTAGTAGTTCGCCGAGTTCGGGTTGAGCTCGACCAGCTTGTTGAACGACCACACGACATCCTCGGCCGTCACCGGCTGGCCGTCGGACCAACGCGCGCGCGGGTTCATGCGGAAGCTGACCGACGAGTAGTCGTCGGGCCAGCTCAGTGCCTCGGCGAGCTGCCCGTAGGAGGTGGAGGTCTCGTCGAGCGAGGGCGTCATCAGCGTCTCGTAGACGAGCCCGATGCCGTCGGCCGGCTCGCCCTGCGGCAGGATCGGGTTGAAGGTGTCGAAGCTGCCCATGGAACTCAGCCGCACGAGGCCGCCGGCCGGAGCCTCGGTGTTCACATAGTCGAAGTGCCTGTAGCCCTCGGGATACTTGAGCTGCTCCATCAGCGTGCTGCCGTGGCGCCAGACTTTCGGGGCCGCGTCCTGGGCGAGCGCGGGTCCTGCCATGAGGGCGGCAAGGACGACGGCAACGAGGCGGTTCGGCTGCATTGGGGGCCTCCGGTGGAGCAACAGGCTGAAGTTTAGCGTGGCGCGAGGTTACGTCAAATCGGTGGTGAAGGCCGCGGCAAGCAGGGACCTCGTATAGTCGGACTGCGGCGCCGTGAAGATCTGCCGGGCCGCGCCGTGCTCGACCACCTTGCCGTCACGCATCACCAGCACGTGGTTGGCGAGCGCCCGCACCACGCGCAGGTCGTGCGAGATGAACATGTAGGTGAGCCCGTGCCGGCGCTGCAGCTCGCGCAACAGGTCCACCACCTGGGCCTGCACGCTGACGTCGAGCGCCGAGGTGGGCTCGTCGAGGACGACGAACCGCGGCTCGAGCACCATGGCGCGGGCGATGGCGATGCGCTGGCGCTGGCCGCCCGAGAACTCGTGCGGATAGCGGTGCCGGTCCGCCGGCTCGAGCCCGACCTCGCCGAGGGCCCGGACGACCCTCGCGTCGCGCTCGGCGGGCGTGAGCGATGGCTCGTGCACGCCGAGCCCTTCGGCGACGATCTCGGCGACGGACATGCGCGGGCTGAGCGAGCCGTAGGGGTCCTGGAACACCATCTGCAGGTTCTTGCGCAGCGGGCGCAACTGGCCGCCCGACAGCGCATCGATGGGCTGCCCGAGATAGGCGATGCGGCCCTCGGACCTGACGAGGCGCAGCACGGCCCGCCCCAGAGTGGTCTTGCCCGAGCCGGACTCCCCGACCACGCCGAGCGTCTCGCCACGCCGGATCGAGAGGGATACGTCGTCGACGGCCCGGATATGGCCGACGACGCGCCGGAGCAGCCCGCGCTTGATCGGAAACCAGACCTTGAGGCGGTCGACGACGACGATCGGCTCGCTCTGTGGACCGGCCGGCAACGGCTCGCCGCCCGGCTCCGCGGCGAGAAGCTTCTGCGTATAGGGGTGCTGCGGTGCGGCAAAGATCGTCTCGGTGGGGCCGGATTCGACGATCCTGCCCTCGGTCATGACGTGGACGGTCTCGGCCATCCGGCGCACGATGCCGAGGTCGTGGGTGATGAACAGGATCGCGAGGCCGCGCTTCTTCTGCAGCGACTGCAGCAGGTCGAGCACCTGCGCCTGCACCGTCACGTCGAGCGCCGTGGTCGGTTCGTCCGCGATGAGCAGGTCCGGCTCGTTGGCGAGGGCCATGGCGACCATGACGCGCTGGCGCTGCCCTCCCGAAAGCTGGTGCGGGAAGTCGTCGAGCCGCGACTCGGGGTTCTGGATGCCGACCTCGGTCAACAGCTCGATGGTGCGGTCGCGGGCTCCGCTCCGGCTCATGCCGCGATGGACGATCAGCGCCTCGCTGACCTGCCGCTCCACGGTGTGCAGCGGATTGAGCGAACTCATCGGCTCCTGGAAGATCATCGAGATGCCGTTGCCGCGCACGCGCCGGATCGCCTCTTCCGGAGCCCCGACGAGGTCTTCGCCCTTGAACCGGATGCTGCCCTTAGGGTGCGAGGCGGGCGGGTACGAGAGGAGCTTCAGCACCGAGAGCGCGGTGACGGACTTGCCCGACCCGCTTTCACCCACGAGCGCCACCGTCTGGCCGTGCGCGATGGTGAAGCTGACGCCGCGCACCGCATGCACCACCCGCTCCTCGGTGGTGAAATCGACGTGCAGGTCGTCAACCTCGAGCAGGGGCGCCATCATGCCCGCCCCGCGAACGTCTTGCGCGGATCGAACGCGTCGCGCACGCCCTCGCCGATGAACACGAAGAGCAGCAGGATCAGCGCGATCACCGAGAAGCTGGTGAGGCTGAGCCAGGGCGCGAAGATGTACTCCTTGCCCTGGTTCAGCAGTTCCCCGAGCGAGGGCGAGCCGGGGGGCAGGCCGAGGCCGAGGAAGTCGAGCGAGGTCAGGGTCGAGACCGAGCCGCCGGCGATGAACGGCATGAAGGTGAGGGTCGCGACCATCGCGTTGGGCAGCAGGTGCCGCCGCATGATCTGCCCGTTGCTCAGCCCCAGCGCGCGGGCGGCCGCGACATACTCGAGGTTGCGGGCCCGCAGGAACTCCGCCCGGACGATGCCGACAAGGCTGGTCCAGCTCATGAGGATGAGGACGGCAAGCAGCACCCAGAAGCCCGGCACGAGCACGCTCGAGACGATCAGGAGGACATAGAGCGTCGGCATCGAGCCCCAGACATCGAGGAGGCGCTGCCCGATGAGGTCGGTCCAGCCGCCGAAATAGCCCTGCACCGCGCCGACGATGACGCCGATGATGGACGACGCCACGGTCAGCAGCAGGCCGAACGTCACCGAGATGCGGAAGCCGTAGATGAGCCGCGTGAGCACGTCGCGGCCCTGGTCGTCGGTACCCAGCCAGTGCAGGTTCCCCCAGTCGTGGCAGGCAGGATCGTCCATCCCGAGCGGATAGCGCGAGCAGCGCACGTCCTGCGGCACCATCCACCACGGCGGCGCCGGCGCGCTGGTGCCGAGGGACTCATCGACCGTGGCGTCGGCGTAGCGGATCGGCGGCCACACCATCCAGCCATTGGCGCTGATCTCGTCGGCGATGAAGGGGTCGCGATAGATGGTCTGCGCGAGGAAGCCGCCGAACTTCGTTTCCGGATAGTCGACGAGGGCAGGGACCAGCAGTTCGCCCTTGTAGGAGGCGAGGATCGGCCGGTCGTTGGCGATGAACTCGGCGGCGATCGTCAGCCCGTAGAGGACGACGAACAGCCACAGCGACCAGACCGCCCGCCGGTTTGCCTTGAAGATGCGGATGCGGCGCTGGTTGATCGGCGAGATCAGCGGCGCGGCCCGCGCGGCATCGGCAGGTGCGAAGGCGATGAAGGGGGAGCCGCGAAGCAGCGCTGCGTGCATCAGACGGCCCGGCTCTCGAAGTCGATCCGGGGGTCGATCCACATGTAGGTGAGGTCGGACACGAGGTTGATGACGAGCCCCAGCAGCGAGAAGATGTAGAGCGTGGCGAACACCACCGAATAGTCGCGGTTGAGCACCGACACGTAGCCGAGGTAGCCGAGCCCATCGAGCGAGAAGATTGCCTCGATGAGGAGCGAGCCGCCGAAGAAGGCGCCCACGAACGCGGCCGGAAAGCTCGCGATGACGAGCAGCATGGCGTTGCGGAAGACGTGGCCGTAGAGCACGCCCCGCTCGCTGAGGCCCTTGGCGCGGGCCGTGATGACATACTGCTTGCGGATCTCGTCGAGGAACGAGTTCTTGACCAGCAGCGTCGAGGTGGCGAAGGCGCCGACCGCGAGCGCCGTGATCGGCAGCGTGATGTGCCACAGGTAGTCGAGGATCTGCTGGTACCAGGGCAGGCTCGCCCAGTTCTCCGACACGATGCCCCGCAGCGGGAAGATGTTCCAGAAGCTGCCGCCGGCAAAGAGCACGATCAGCAGCACGCCGAGCAGGAACGAGGGGATCGAATAGCCCACGATCATCGCCACCGAGGTCCACAGGTCGAAGCGCGACCCGTCCCTGACCGCCTTGCGGATGCCGAGCGGAATGGAGATGCCGTAGCCGAGCAGCGTCATCCACACCCCCAGCGTGATCGAGACGGGCAGCTTCTCCTTGATCAGGTCGATCACCGAGATGTCGCGGAAGTAGCTGTTGCCGAAGTCGAAGCGGACGTAGTTCCACAGCATGGTGAAGAAGCGCTCGACCGGCGGCTTGTCGAAGCCGAACTGCTGCTCGATGCGCTCGAGGATCTCGGGCCGCAGCCCGCGCCCGCCGCGATAGGCCCCCGTCGCCTGCGCGCCGTTGCCCGTGCTGGACTTGACGACGTTCTGGCCGGCGAAATCGCCCTCGCTGGAGCCGCTGATCGCCTGGGTGGCCGAAACCTGCTGGCCCGAGAGCTGGGCGATCATCTGCTCGACCGGACCGCCGGGGGCGAACTGCGCGATCACGAAGGTCAGGAGCATGATGCCGAACAGGGTCGGGATCATCAGCAGCAGGCGTCGCAGGATATAGGCGCCCAATTGCGGCTCCGCAGTCCGAGTCAGTCAGTGGCTAGCAACGGGCAGTCTGGGCCCGATCGCGTCAAATCACCAAGCCTTGATGTCACACTCGCACAGCGAAAGTGACCCAGGCGCCCGCCGGGACGGATCCATCAGGCGTGGTTCCGCCAGCTGTGCTGCGGGTTGTAGTCGAGCATCCGCCGGGCCTTGTCGATGCTGAGCAGCGTGCCGTTCTGGCTGAGCTCGCGCTTGTGCGGCACGTCGGGGAAGACCTCGGCCATCAGGGACATGTTGGAGCGGCTCATCACCGTGTCCTGGTTGGCGATGATGAAGGGCTCGAAGCCCCTGAACTCGGCCTCGATGCCGCGGCGCACTGCCAGCGCCCCGTCGCGGGCGTCGATATAGCCCCAGAGGTTCCACTTGCGCAGCTTCGGATCGGCGTCGAAGGCGGGGAAGGCCTTGTAGTCCTCGACATCCATGACGTTGGAGAAGCGCAGCCCCACCATCTTGAGTTCGGGATCCCAGCGGCAGTACTGCGCCGCCATGGTCTCGTCGACGAGCTTGCCCAGCGCATAGGCGGTCTCGGGACGCGGGAAATACTCCTCGTCGACCGGCACGTAGGGCGGCGGAGTGTCGAAGGGGAGCCCCAGCACCGTCTCGCTGGAGGCAAAGACGATGTTCCGGACCCCGGCGAGCCGGCAGGCCTCGAACACGTTGTAGCTGGTGGGCACGTTGTTCGCGACGGTGCGGCTGTTGGCGAAGAGCCCCGGGGCCGGGATGGCCGCGAGGTGGACCACGGCGTCGAACGGCCCGCCCTTCTCGTCGATGCCGCCGAGGATGGCCGCCGCGACCTGGCCGAAGTCGGTAAGGTCGATCCGCACGGTCGGGCAGACCGCCTCGCGCGGCAGCACCTGGTCGACATTGAGGACCGAGTAGCCGTTCGCCACCAGGTCTTTCAGCACCGCCCTGCCCAGCTTGCCGCTGCCGCCAGTCACCAGAACCTTCGCCATGCGCTCCTCCCGAAATGCGATCGGCGTGAGCCTAGCACGGCTTTGGCCCTTCCTGTCACGGGCCTCGACGCCCGCCTCTGAGAGCCGGTTCAGGCCGGGGGGCGTGCAAAAGTCCGGACCGGCCAGACCGGCCGCGGCGCATCGAACGGCGATAAATAGTATAACAAAAACAATGAGTTGCGACGTCAGCGCGCTACCCGCTGGTGTCGCCTTTCACAATTCTGCCGCGAGTCTGCCACGTTGATGAACGGGCGCTGAATGCGGTTCTCAGTGAGGGTTCAAGCGCCCGGCGTCATAAGCGTGACAACAGATCAACGCCGGCGCCGAAAGGACTGCCAAATGAACCGGAACCAGGAGAAGCTGCTGGTCGCGACCCTCGCGGGCCTGATCATCGCCGGCGCAGCCGCCTTCGCCATCCAGCCCGCGATCGCCGCCGGCTACCACGCCGAGGGCCCGGCCCATGTCGTGGGCGTCAAGAGCTGGGACGTGCTGAACGTCCGCCAGTGGCCCGCCTCCTACTCCCGCAAGGTGGGCGAGGTCGAAGCCCGCTCGTCGGTGTGGGTGGAGCGCTGCATCGTCGCCCCGCAGGGCGGCTCGGACTGGTGCCTCGTCGAGCAGCGGGACACCAGGGGCTGGGTGAATGCCCGGTTCCTCGAACTCGCCTACGACCGGGATATCTGACCCGACCACGACTTCCCGTGCATGAGTGCCTTTGACTGACCTCCATTGACTTGACGGCCCGGAAGCGTTCCTAGGGAACGGCCGGGCCTTCCTTTTCGAGGTGATCAGTCGTGGACGCCAATCCAATCCTCATCGAGCAGACGCGTGGCAACTGGGTGGAGAACCGCCATCGCGCCGCCTTCGTCGTCGCCGATGCGGCCGGCACCATCATCGCCTCCGCCGGCGATATCGAGCGGCCGGTGTTCCCGCGCTCGGCGATCAAGTCGATGCAGGCGCTGGCCATGGTCAGCTCCGGGGCGATCGAGCACTTCCACATCACCGACGAGGAACTGGCGCTGGCCTGTGCCTCGCACCATGGCGAGGATGTGCACGTGCTCGGCGTGACGCATTTCCTGAGCCATGTCGGGCTGACGCCCGGCGACCTCGAATGCGGCGCCCACCAGCCGAGCAACGCCAGGGCCCGCGAGGCGCTGCGGCGCGCCGGCGAGGAACCGAGCCCGCTGCACAACAACTGCTCCGGCAAGCACTCGGGCATGCTGAGCGTGGCGCGCGCACTGGGCGTCGACACGCATGGCTACGTCAACCGCGAGCATCCCGTGCAGGTGGCGGTGCGGCGCGCCGTCGAGGCCGTGCTGGGCGAGGGCCTGAGCGTCGACCGGTGCGGCACCGACGGTTGCTCGATCCCGACCTGGGCCGCGCCGCTCACGAGCTTTGCCCGCGGCTTTGCCCGGATGGCGACGGGCGAGGGGCTGCCGGAGGATCTCGGCCGGGCGGCGGGGCGCATCTTCGATGCCGCGACCAGCCATCCGCTGCTGGTTGCCGGCACGGGCCACCTCGATACGCTGGTGATGGAGGCGTTCGGCGGCCGCGTGATGCAGAAGGGCGGCGCCGAGGGCGTGCAGTGCGGCGCCATCCGCGACAAGGGCTGGGGCTATGCGCTGAAGATCGACGACGGCAACATGCTGGCGAGCCAGACGCTGGTCGCCAACCTGCTGATGCGCTTTGCCGACCCCGATGTGGAGCAGCTGGCGGTGCTCCAAAGGTTCGCCCGGCAGACCGTGCGCAACGTGCGCGGCTTCGATGTCGGCGAGATGCGGCTGGCGGTCGAAACGCTCTAGCCTCGCGGAGCGGCCGACCCGTCCGGGTTCCTTCCGGTGGAACATATGCGCGTTGACCGGGGGCGGGCCCGTTTCCTACGCTTCGGCAGCGTTCCTGGAGGTATCAATACATGCGCCTGTTCATCGCCACGCTCGGCACCGAGACGAACACCTTCGCCTCCTTCCCGACGGGCATCGACGACTACAAGGCCTGCATGTGGAACGAGGGCGCCATCGAGACGCTGCCTCCTTCCCCCTGGTCGGCGCCGACCCAGATCTGGCTGAAGCGCGGAAAGGAACTGGGCTGGGACGTGGTGCAGAGCCTGTTCGCCTTTGCCGAGCCGGCCGGCCCGACCATCCAGAAGGACTACGAGTTCATGCGGGACCGCATCCTCGCGGACCTCAAGGCAGCGGGCGAGGTCGATGCCGTCCTGCTCTACCTGCACGGCGCGATGGTCGCCTTCGGCTATGACGACTGCGAGGGCGATCTCGTCTCGCGCATCCGCCAGCAGGTCGGCGACTGCACCCGCATCGGCGTCGAGCTCGACCTGCACGGCCATGTCGACAGCACCATCGTCGACGCGTCCGACCTGATCGTCATCTACAAGACCTATCCGCATATCGACCACGCCGAGCGCGCCGAGGACCTGTTCGACCTGATGGCCCGCACGCTGAACGGCGAGATCGACCCCAAGATGGCGCTGTTCGACTGCAAGTCGATGGGCCTGTTCCCCACCACGATGGAAGGGCCGATGATCGAGTTCTCGGCGGCCATCATCGAGGCCGAGGGCAAGGACGGCGTGCTGTCGCTGTCGCTCAACCACGGCTTCCCGTGGGCCGACGTTCCGCTCGCCGGCGCCAAGATGCTGGCGATTGCCGACGGCGACATGAAGATCGCCGAGGCGGCTGCCGACAAGTACGGCAAGTGGTTCTACCGCATCCGCCGCGAGGCGACGCTGCTCTTCACCTCGTTCGAGGATGCCATCGCCGAGGCGAGGATCAAGGGCGACAAGCCGCTGCTGATCGCCGACACCGCCGACCAGATCGGCTCGGGCGCGCCGGGCGACACGACCTACGTGCTGCAGGCCTTCATCGACAACGGCATCCGCAACGCGGTGGTGGCGCCGCTGTGGGACCCGATGGCGGTGGGCATCTGCTTCCAGGTCGGCGTCGGCGCAAAGCTGCGCCTCAGGATCGGCGGCAAGTTCGAGCCCTTCTCGGGCCCGCCGGTCGATGCCGAGGCCGAGGTGCTGTTTTTGAAGCGCAACGCCTACCAGGACCACCTGCCGGGCGAGCGCATCGACATCGGCGACGTGGCGGTGGTCCGCGTCGAGAGGATCGAGGTGCTGCTGACGACGCTGCGCACCAACCTCTATTCGCTGAGCCTGTTCTCGCTGCACGGCATCACGTTCGACGACAAGCAGGTCGTCTCGATCAAGAACCTCTACAAGCACAAGGACCTGTTCGTGACGAACACGCGCAAGCAGCTGTTCGTGGCGACGCCCGGCACCAGCAACCCGGACTGGAGCCAGCTGCCGTTCAAGCGCCTGCCGCGTCCGATGTGGCCGCTGGACGAGGACCCGCTGGGGCTCGACGGCTGAGGCCGGAACCGGGCCCGGCGACACGCATACAGGCGGAACCGGCCCCCGCGGCCGGCTCCGCTTTCATTTGGCACCCCTATCCCCGCCCGTTATAGAGTTGGCCGACAAGCCATCCGAATCCAGCGAGGCGCCATGCTCCTTCCCGACAAGATCTATCTCGGCACCAGCACGCGCCCGGAATACCTTGCCCTCAAGTTCGGCAACCGGCATGGGCTCGTGACGGGAGCGACGGGCACCGGCAAGACGGTGACGCTGCAGACGCTCGCCGAAGGCTTCTCGGCGGCGGGAGTCCCGGTGTTCGCGGCCGACATCAAGGGCGATCTCTCGGGCATCGCCGCGATGGGCAAGATGCTCGACTGGCAGACCAAGCGGGCCGCCGAGATCGGCTTCACCGACTATGCCCCGGCCCGGTTTCCGACCATCTTCTGGGACCTGTTCGGCAAGCAGGGCCATCCGGTCCGCACCACCATCTCCGAGATGGGGCCGCTGCTGCTGAGCCGCATCCTCGACCTCAACGACACCCAGGAAGGCGTGCTCAACATCGCCTTCAAGTATGCCGACGACAACGGCCTGCTGCTGCTCGACCTCAAGGACCTCAGGGCCCTGCTGGTCGAGATCGCCGGCAGCGCGCAGGAGATCTCGGTCCGCTACGGCAATGTCGCCACGTCGACGGTCGGCGCCGTGCAGCGCGCGCTGCTGGTGCTGGAGCAGCAGGGCGGGGACGAGTTCTTCGGCGAGAAGGCGCTCGAAATCCGCGACCTGATGCGCACCACCTACGACGGCAAGGGCTTCGTCTCGGTGCTCGCCGCCGACGAGCTGATGCGGGCGCCCCGGCTCTATGCGACGTTTCTGCTGTGGCTGCTGTCCGAGCTGTTCGAGGCGCTGCCGGAAGTCGGCGACGCGGACAAGCCCAGGCTGGTGTTCTTCTTCGACGAGGCGCACCTGCTGTTCGACGACGCCCCCAAGGCGCTGGTCGACAAGGTCGAGCAGGTGGTCAAGCTGGTGCGCTCGAAGGGCGTGGGCGTCTACTTCGTCACCCAGAACCCGGCTGACATTCCCGACAACGTCCTGGCGCAACTGTCGAACCGCGTGCAGCACGCGCTCCGCGCCTACACGCCCAAGGAGCAGAAGGCCGTGCGGATCGCCGCCGAGTCCTTCCGCCCCAACCCCGATTTCTCGACCGAGGAAGTGATCACGCAGCTGGGCATCGGCGAGGCGCTGGTGTCCGTGCTCGAGGACAAGGGTGTGCCCTCGATCGTCGGACGCACGCTGATCCGGCCCCCCTCGGGGCAGGTCGGGCCGCTGACCCCCGAGGAGCGGCAGGCGGTGATGGAGAGTTCCCCCGTCGCCGGCCAGTACGACACCGTCGTCGACCGCGAGTCCGCCTACGAGGTGCTGAGCCGGAAGGCCGACGAGCGGCTGGCCGAGAAGGCGGCGCAGCAGCAGGCCACGGCGGCAGCCAAGGAGGCGGCCGCGCGCGCCAAGGCCGAGCGCGCCGCCCAGCCGCGCCGCTCCACCCGGCAGACCCCGGTCGAGGCGGCGATCAACTCGATGACGCGGTCGGCGGGAAACACATTGGGACGGGCGATCATGCGCGGCATCCTGGGTAGCCTGACCCGTGGCCGGTAACCCCGCCATCACCCGCCCCACGCTGGCGGTGTTCGCGTCCGACAAGGGCCCCGGAGACGCCGAGCGCGCCTCGATCATGACGCAGGCCGGCACGATCCTCGCCCGCCATGGCGTGCGCATCGTCTGCCTCGCCGATGCCTCGCTCGAGGCCATTCCGCTGATCACCAGCGCCCGCGCCGCCGGCGGCGATGTGCTGATCGTCGCCGATACCGGCTTCCGGGCTCCTGCCGCGCTCCGCGAGGTCCCGGTCGAGCGCATCGACGATGCCGAGGCGCGCCTGAAGCGGGTCGGCGAACTGGCGCAGGTCTTCGTCGGCCTGCCGGGATCGCTGGCGTCCGCGGGGGCGCTCTACCGCAGCTGGGTCCGGGCGGGGGGCGGCGCCAGCGGCAAGCCGGTCGTGCTGCTCAACCACCACCGCGCGTTCGAGGCCATGCGGGGCATGGCGACCGACGTCCTGAGCCATTCGGTAAGCCACAGCGACCGGTTCGTGGTGTTCACCGACAATGTCGAGGACCTCTGGAACAAGGTGAGCTGGGCGCTGAACGTCTCGGCCTAGCGGCGCCGGTTCAGTGCTGCGGCAGCGGCCGCTCGCGCGTCCACAGCGGGATGACGTTGGCGTACTGCGAGAAATCCGGCCGGCGCAGCGTGCCGGTCCGCAGCGGACGGGGCAGGGGCGGGCGTCGGACGAGCCGCGAGCGGACGCGCTCGACGAGGTACCTGGGCGACATCGGCTTGACGACCACCTCGTCGATGCCGGCCGCGATGCAGAGGCTTTTGGTCTCGGGCGAGACGGCGCTCGCGAGCGCGATCACCTGGCAGTCGCCACTGACGATTTCGGGGTCGGCCCTGAGGTCGCGCGCCACCCTGTCGGCGCGGGCCCCGGCACTGTCGAAGTCGAGGACGACGATGTGGACGGGCGCAAGGCGCATGTAGGTGACGAGGGCCAGTTCGGACTCGAAGGTCCGCACCCGATAGCTCGGCACCGACGCCAGCACCATGCCCAGGACCGAGCCCAGCGCGGGGTTGGCAACGAGTACGGCGATGGTGTGCGACGCGTCGGGCACGTGGCCCCCCGGGGCTATGGTTAACCAATGGTTACCACCATGCGCCGGGCCGCGATAGGCGGCGCGCCGCCCGCGCCGGGGTTTTTCTGCAGCGCAAAGGAAAAGGGCCCGCCGAAGCGGGCCCCGATAGATGCGGAGGCGAAGCTCAGCGGGCTTCTTCGTAGAGGAACTCGACGTGTTCCCAGTTCACGAGGTTGTCGAACCAGGCCTCGAGGTACTTCGGGCGCGCGTTGCGGTAGTCGATGTAGTAGGAGTGCTCCCACACGTCGACGCCCAGCAGCGGCTTGGCGTTGCCGTGCACCAGCGGCGACTCGCCGTTGGCGGTCTTGCTGACCTCGAGCTTGCCGTCCTTGAGCGACAGCCAGGCCCAGCCGGAGCCGAACTGCGTCGTGCCGGCATTGATGAAGTCGGCGCGGAACTTGTCGAAGCCGCCCAGATCGGACTCGATCGCCTTGAGCAGCGCCTCGGGCACCCGGGAGGCACCGCCGCCGCCATTGGGCTTCATCCAGTTCCAGAAATGCACGTGGTTGTAGTGCTGGCCCAGGTTGTTGAACAGGCCCGGATCCTTGCCGAACACTTCCTTGACCTGGTCCTCGAGCTCGAGGACCTCGAGGCCCTTGCCCTCGGCCAGCTTGTTGGCGTTGGTCACGTAGGCCTGGTGGTGCTTGTCGTGGTGGAACTCGAGCGTCTCGGCGCTCATGTACGGACCAAGGGCGTCATAGGCGTAGGGCAGAGGGGGAAGTTCGTATGCCATTCTGGATGCCTCCGTTTGGGGTCTTTTGCTGTGGGCCGCTGGGCTGGGTCTGGATATAGGCCCTTTGGCTTTCCTCAACAATTCCTGCTTTCGAACGTTTTATGCCAATCCCACGCAGGCCAGCGCAAACGCATAGCTGACCGCCGTCTCCTTGAGCTGGTCGAAGCGGCCCGAGGCGCCGGCGTGTCCGGCGTCCATATGAGTCTTGAGATAGAGCGGATTTGTGTCGGTCTTGGTGGCGCGCAGCCTCGCCACCCACTTGGCCGGTTCCCAGTAGGTGACGCGCGGATCCGTGAGCCCCGCAAGGGCGAAGATCGGCGGATAGTCGATGGCCGCGACCTGCTCGTAGGGCGCGTAGCTCGCGATGCGGTCGTAGGCGGCCTTGTCGGTGATCGGGTTGCCCCACTCGGGCCATTCGGGCGGCGTGAGGGGCAGCGAGGCGTCGAGCATGGTGTTCAGCACGTCGACGAACGGCACTTCCGCGATGATGCCGGCCCACAGGTCCGGCCGCATGTTGGCGACCGCCCCCATCAGCAATCCGCCTGCCGACCCGCCCTCGGCGACGATGCGCTGCTTCGAGGTATAGCCGAGCGCGATCAGCGTCTCGGCGGCGGCGATGAAGTCAGTGAAGGTGTTGAGCTTGTGCTCGCGCCGGCCGTTCCGGTACCAGGCATAGCCCTTGTCCATGCCGCCGCGCACATGCGCCGTGGCATGCACGAAGCCGCGGTCGACAAGGCTCAGCCGCGACACCGAGAAGCCCGCGGGCATGGCCATGCCATAGGCGCCGTAGCCGTAGAGCAGGGCAGGGGCCGAGCCGTCGAGCCTGAGTCCCCGGCGATAGAGCAGGGTGACCGGGACGCGCTCGCCGTCGGGAGCGGTCGCGAAGATGCGGCGGGTCTCGTAGTCGGCCGGATCGTGACCCGACGGCACCTCCTGCTCTTTGAGCAGGGTGCGCTCGCGCGTCACGAGGTCGAGGTCGTAGGTGCGCGACGGCGTGGTCGGCGAGGAATAGGTGAAGCGGATGGTGCGGGTGTCGAACTCGTAGCCAGCCGACATGCCGAGCGAATAGGCCTCCTCGTCGAACTTGACGGTCCACTCGTCGCCGTCGTCGAGATTGCGCACCACGATGCGCGGCAGCCCCTCGAAGCGCTCGAGGCGCACGAGATGGTGCTGCAGCACGATGATGTCGAGGATCAGCACGCCCGGCCGGTGCGGCACGAGGTCGATCCAGTTCTCCGCCGCCGGGTTCTCGGCGCTGACGGTGACGATCTTGAAGTCCTCGGCGCCGTCGGCATTGGTGAGGATGTAGAGGGTGCCGTCGCGATCCTCGAGGTCGTATTCCCGCTCGGTGACGCGCGGGGCGACGAGGCGCGGCGGGCCGCCCTTCTCGGCATCGATCAGCCAGAACTCCGAGGTCTGGTGGTCGTGCGCGTCGATGACGATGTACTTGCGGTTGAGCGTCTCGTCGACGCCGACGAAAAAGCCCGGGTCGTCCTCCTCGAAGACGATCTCGTCCTCGGACTGGGGCGTGCCGAGCACGTGCCGGCGGACGCGGAACGGGCGATGGTTGTCGTCGTATTCCGAATAGTAGATCGCGCTGGAGTCGGCCGACCACACGCCGCCCCCGGCAATGTCCTCGATCACTTCCCCGGTGTCCTCGCCCGTGGCGAGGTCGCGGATGCGCAGCGTGTAGTACTCGCTGCCCTGCCGGTCGACGCTCCAGGCGAGCAGGCGGTGCGAGGGGGCATGGTCGGCGCCGCCGAAGCCGAAATAGTCGTCGCCCGCCTCGACATTGCAGTCGAGCAGGACCTGCTCGGGCCCGCCGTCGCGCGGCGTGCGCACGAGGACGGGATATTGCTTGCCTTCCTCCATGCGCGAGTTGTAGGCCCACGGCCCGTCGGGGGACGGGATGCCGCTCTCGTCTTCCTTGATGCGCCCCCTGATCTCCTGGAAGATCGTCTCGCGCAGCGCCGCGTGCGGCGCCTCGAAGACTTCCGCGAAGTAGGCGTTCTCGGCCTCGATATAGGCGCGGATGTCGGCCGGCAGGGTTTCGGGCTCCTGCATCACCTGCTGCCAGTTGTCGGCGCGCAGCCAGTGATAGGGGTCCTGGCGCGTGATGCCGTGAAAGCTCGAGGCATGCTGGCGCCGCTCGGCGACGGGAGGCGTGGGAAGAGGCTTGGTCATGGAGGGCTTCTAGCGGAGGGCGGCGGGGAAGTCATGCGGGCGGAAGGCAGCGTGTCCTCCCGCCCGC